>JANRET010000099.1:9037-11119 GCA_030725885.1 Microbacteriaceae bacterium
GGGCTTTTGCCTCGACCCCGATCAACTTTCCCTCGTGGCAGACTAGGCACACCATGGATTGGCAAACGTCTGAAGAGACCGTCCCCACGGCATTCGTCACCGAGGGGACCGTTCGCGCGCTCGGAGCACCACCGGTGACCGGCGCCTGGCGTGACGGAGACCACCTCGGCAATCGCCTCTTTGCTCAACTGGGTGACCTCCCTCTCGACAGTGGAGAGACACTGCCGCGTGCGCGTCTTGCCTACGAAACGTGGGGAACCCCCAACGCCGACATGTCGAACGCAGTGCTCGTCATCCATTCGCTGACCGCCGATTCACACGTGGTCGGATCCGCCGGGCCCGGGCATCCCACCGCCGGCTGGTGGGGAGGCGTGGTCGGCGAGGGTTTGGGAATAGATACCTCCCGCTGGTTCGTCGTCTGTGCAAACACCCTCGGCGGATGCCAAGGATCGACGGGACCGTCGTCGGTCACAGCGAACGGCCGCGAATGGGGGTCGCGATTCCCGTATCTAACCATTCGAGACCAGACCCGTGCGCTCAAAAAATTAGCGGAAGCACTCGGAATCGAGCGGTGGGCGGGAGTTGTCGGCGGAAGCGCCGCGGGAATGAGCGCCCTCGAATACGCGGTGATGTATCCGGACGAGGTCGAGCGCCTCGCGCTTCTTGCCACGTGCGGAGTGACCAGCGCTGACCAGATTTCACTCAACTCGGTCCAAATCGAGGCGATTCGAATGGATCCGCTGTTTTCGAGCGGGGATTTTTACGAACAGGACGACGGGCCGTATCGAGGCCTCGCTCTCGCCCGTCGGCTCGCTCTGCTGTCGTATCGGTCGCCGGCCGAATTCAACGACCGGTTTGACCGCGCATGGCAGAGCGAAATAAGCCCACTGGGGGCGGGCGGCCGATTCGCGGTCGAGTCGTACCTCGACTTCCATGGCAACAAGTTCACACGGCGATTCGACGCTAATTCCTACATCACCCTGGTCGAAGCGATGAACTCGCACGACGTCACCCGTGACCGCGGCTCTTTCGCCGACGTGGTCAGAAGTGTCACCGCCCGCTCGCTCGTTGTCGGAATCGATTCCGACCGACTTTTTCCTCTTGCACAACAAGTAGCCCTCGCGGAGCACCTGCCGCATCACGTCGGCGGCCGCGACGCCCACGTTATGTCGTCACCGTTCGGACACGACGCCTTTTTGATTGCCGATGTCGAGGTCGGTGAATTGCTTCGCCAACTTTTCGACGCGTAACTGTGTCAACAGCACCACCGACGAGGTCAGGAGAAGGGCGACTTCGGCGACGTTGCGCACCGTCACCAACACCAGCGGCACCGACCGAAGTTCGAGGAACGCGAAATAGGCATAGGGATAGATCACGTGAGTGAGTACTGCAACGAAACCGATGAGCGTCAACAGAACCGTGGTGGCACGGGAGGCCTTGACCAGCACCATCGCGACGAGGGGGACAGCAAACCATGACACGAACTGTGGTGAACCGACCTTGTTTGTCGTGACCAAAAGACTCAGGACAACGAGCACTGCGTATCCGAACGAGACGCTGACCGTGGTTGCGGAACGCCGATGAGCGACGAGCGCGGCACCGACGGCCAATAACGCGACCGCCTGAAAAATCGTAAGAATCTGGGCGACCACGGTTGTGCCCGGGCCCACGATTTCGAACGTGTGAATGTCGGCCGAGTACGTCACGATCGACTGCCCCGACCCCCACGCGTCCCAGAGCCAGGGTGTGGCGGCAACGGCCTCGACCTGAATTCCCCGGCCCTGTTGCTGGGACAGGAAACTGAACACCGAAAAAAGGTCACCCACCACGAAGCCCACCGCCGCGAGTGCTGCCGCGGTGCCGATAGACCATCGGGCGAAGGAGGCGAAGTGCGCTGACCGCATGGCCGCCACACCCACCGCGATCGGCCACACCTTCACCCAGGTGGCGACCGCCACTAAAATGCCGCTGGCTCGGGGCGAGCGTTCAAGTATGGTTACAGCGATCACGGCGAGAGCAACTGTCACGGCGTCGATTCGACCGAGTGCGATGGGACCGAGAGCGAGCTGGAAAGCCAACAAC
>JANRET010000099.1:11129-18305 GCA_030725885.1 Microbacteriaceae bacterium
CGGACGCCTGGCGCGCTCCTACGCCCAGAGGCTCCACGACGAGGCGGCCGTGAGGCTTCGTCGTGCGACGATCGCGAGGGCGATGGCGTCAACAACGACGACGAGAATAAACCACAGAGCAACCCCTTCCGCAGCGATGGCGATCGGGAACAGCGCGAGAAAGGGGTAGACCCCGGGAGCGGTAAGTCCGGGGTAATTGCCGGTCGTGAGCGCTGCGAACCACCACTCGGGGTACGTCACCTGAACGTCTCCGAGTGGACCATTCGGTGCGAACAGATTTTCAAAAACGAGAACCGCGTGGACCAGGCCGAACGCCACCCAGACCGCAGCGGTCCGTGCGCGGTTCATCGCGACAACAGGGTGCGAATGACCGACGGGATTGCGGCAACCAGTTGGTCCATCAGGAACGGACCACCGGACGATGCCGACTGCGCGGCGAGGGAGTGAATCACAACGGAAGCGGCTGCGATTCGGGCAAGATTGCGCGGATGATCGATGAGTTCTGTTGCTCGGGTCGCGAGCACTGACCCGATGACCCCGCTGAGGACGTCACCGGCGCCCGCGATTGCAAGCCAGGGCGGGGCCAGCGAGACCGAAAACTCATCGCCGAATTGGTTCGCAATCGACGTGGTCGAGCCTTTGAGGACTACCGTCGCGTTCCACTGTGATGCCGCGAGCAAGGCGTACTCTGCGGGAGCGCCCTCGACCGCCTCTCGCGAAACACCGAAAACCTTGGCCATTTCGCCGGCATGAGGCGTGGCGATGATGGAACCCACCGCGGGCAAAAGTCCGAGGGCGCCGGCGTCAACCACTGTCGGCTTGCCCTCGCCCAATGCCCGGCGAGCGCGATCCATCGCTTCGAGGTCGGTGTCGACCATTCCCGAGCCCACAACCCACGCAGACACCGGCCCGAACCCGAGAACAGCTTCGGGACGACGGACAAGCAACGGACGGGTTGCTTCGGACGGCCCGACGTAGCGGACCATCCCGATTCCGGTGGCGAGCGCACCATCGACCCCCAACAGTGCGGCCCCGGGATACGCCGTCGATCCCGTCGCGAAACCGAGAACGCCGCGGGAATATTTGTGGTCGGATGCGGTGGGCGCCCGATATTCCGCGGCGGCATCGCTCGCGTCAAACACTTCTACACCCATGCGGATAGCCTATTCCGCCGAGCTCTCGTCCTAAACTGAAAGCTAACCTTAGGAGTGTCATGACTGTCCCCGCTCTGTTTCAACCCCTCACCATTCGCGGCGTCACGTTCCGCAATCGAATCTGGCTTTCGCCGCTGTGTGAGTACTCGGCGAAAGAAGACGGGGTCCCGACGGACTGGCACATGGTCCACCTCGGATCGTGTGCGATCGGGCGGGCGGGGCTCATCATGGCCGAAGCGGCAGGCATCAACCCCGCCGGACGCATCTCGCCTCAGGACGTCGGAATTTGGAGCGACGAGCAGGTGGCGGCTTGGGCACGGATCGTGGCGTTCAGTCACTCGCAGGGAGTTGCTGCAGGAATCCAACTGGGCCACGCCGGTCGCAAGGGTTCCACGGCCCCCGGTTGGGGAGTCGACTACCAGAACTCAACTCCGTTAGACAAGGGTGGCTGGCAGACCGTTGCCCCGAGTGCGCTTGCCTATGGCCGATATGACGTTCCGCTAGCGCTCGATGCTGCCGGAATCGACGCGGTCGTTACTGACTGGGCCGCCGCCGCCCGCAATGCCATGACCGCGGGGTTCGACGTGGTAGAAATTCACGCTGCTCATGGCTATCTTGTGCACCAGTTTCTCTCCCCCATCACCAACGAGCGCACCGACGAGTACGGCGGATCCCTCGAAAACCGCGCGCGACTCGTTCGACGGGTGGTTCGCGCGGTGCGTGAGGCGGTCGGTGACTCCGTTCCCGTTTTCGTTCGGTTGAGCGCTACCGACTGGGATGAACGCGGAATCACGGTCGACGATGTGGCGACGGTCGCAGGATGGGTTCACGAGGACGGGGCCGACCTCATCGATACGTCCACCGGGGGAATCGCATCGGGCATTCCGATTCCAACCGGCCCTGGCTATCAGGTTGAGTTCGCTGCCACGATTCGCCGAACCGCCGAGATGCCGACCAATGCGGTCGGACTCATCACGCTTCCCGAGCAGGCGAACGAAATCGTTGAGTCCGGGAAAGCCGATGCGGTCATGCTCGGGCGCGAAATGATGCGCGACCCGCACTTCGCGCTTCGTGCGTCAACAGCGCTCGGGTACAAACTCCCCTACTGGCCCGACCAATACCTGCGCGCTCAGCCCTAGCGGCGGCGGCGAGTAGCGTCCTGGACCTCGCCAATCAGTTCTTCGATGATGTCTTCGAGAAACAGTAGGCCGACCGTCGCGCCATTACGGTCGAATACGCGAGCGACGTGCGAACCAGTCCGCCTCAGCGTCGCGAGTGCGTCTTCAAGGTCGAGGCCGCGATAGAGCGAGACCAATTGGCGAATTCGTTTGAGTGGAATTGCTTCGTCAACCTCATCGTCCTCGCGCCCCAGCACGTCCTTGAGATGAACATACCCCGCGGGGTCTCCCGCCGCATCGAGCAGAACGTAACGGCTGAAACCGCGCTGCGCGACTTCGCGTTCGACATCACTCGCGCTCGCACCCTCTGGCAGAGTCACGATTTCTGACAGTGGAACGGTGATATCCTCGACCTTCTTGGTAGTGAACTCGATGGTCGCTGACACGGCCCCGGCGACGTCGGTGAGCTTGCCTTCTTTTTGCGACTGCTGAACAATCGTTGCCATTTCGTCGAGCGTGTAGACCGACTGGGCTTCGTCCTTCGGCTCGATGCCCGCCAACCGAACGAGTCCGTTCGACACGGTATTGAGTAGGGCGATGACCGGGGTGAACAGCCACGCGACAGCCATGAGCGGAGGGGCGAGAATGAGCACCGCGCGGTCGGGCACCGAGAACGCGATGTTCTTGGGCACCATCTCGCCGATAACGACGTGCAGAACCGTGACGAGCAGGATGGCGATCACCAGTGCGGCGATTGACGTCACCTCAGGGGGGAGCCCGGTCGGGTAGAGCGCGACTTCGAGCAGATGGTGAATGGCGGGTTCCGACACACCCAGAATCATGAGCGAACACACCGTGATTCCCAATTGTGACGTGGCGAGCATGAAGGACGCGCGTTCCATCGCTCTCAGCGCAACCTTTGCCGCCCACGAACCGGATTCGGCGAGTGGCTCGACCTGGGATCGACGTGCGGCGATGACGGCGAATTCAGCGCCGACGAAAAAGGCATTGAACGCCAGCAGAACAACCAGCCATATGATTCCCTCGAGATCACTCATCGGAATCCTCCTGCGGGATAAAGCGAACTCGGTCGATTCGGCGTCCGTCCATTCGCTCAACCACGAATTGACCACCGCATGCGTCGAGCGTTGCACCCGCCTCGGGGAGGTGCCCCCACTGACTCAATAAGAAGCCACCGACGGTCTCCCATGGACCGTCATCGGGAACGATAATTCCCGCGCGTTCCCGCAACTCGTCGGGTCGAAGTGATGCCGGGAAGGTAACGACGTCCCCCATTTTCACGACGTCCGCTTTGGTGCGGTCGTGTTCGTCGCTCACTTCGCCGATGAGCTCCTCGATGAGGTCCTCCAGTGTCGCAATCCCCGCCGTGCCGCCGTATTCGTCCATCACTATCGACATTTGATATCCCCCCTGACGCAACTCGCCGAGCAGAACATCGAGGTTCATCGTTTCGGGCACGCGAAGCGCCTCGCCTTGAATGGCGCCCACCGGCACTTCGGACCGCCGTTCACGCGGAACAGCGACGGCGTGCTTGACGTGGACGATTCCGACGATGTCGTCCGCATCGTCGTCGATCACAGGGAAACGCGAATACCCGGTCTTGCGGGTGAGAGCGATTACGTCGGTCGCCGAGTCGCCCACTCTAATGGTGGCGATGCGGGTTCGGGGAGTCATGATGTCCTGGGCCTCGTGTTTAGTGAAGGACAGGGCTTTGCCCAGCAGTGTCGCCGTGTCCTGTTCCAACGTGCCGTGCATCGAACTGTGGCGAACCGCGGACGCAAGTTCCTCAGCGGTTCGAGCGGACGACAGTTCTTCTTTCGGCTCGATGCCGAGCGCGCGGACAATCAAGTTCGCCATGTTGACGAGGAAGGTGACGAACGGCGCGAAAAGCCACGTGAACGCCAATTGGAACGGAGCGACAATCTTGACCACCCGCCGCGGTACCGCGAGCGCCATGTTCTTGGGGGCCAGTTCGCCCACAATCATCGACAGAATCGTCGCCAAGGTGATGGCCGAAACTACTGCGACGACGGCCGCAGCCCCCGCGCTGATTCCCCATCCGACAAGAACAGGAGAGAGGAGGGAACTAATCGCGGGTTCCATCAACCATCCCGTCAAGAGGGTGGTGAGAGTGATTCCCAGTTGTGCCGACGACAAATGTGTCGAAGTACGTTTCAGTGCGCGGATGGCGAATGCGAACCCGCCCTCACCCGCATCCCGGCGAGCTTCGAGGTCTGCGCGGTCCAGAGACACCAGCGAAAACTCAGAGGCGACAAAAAAGCCCGTTCCGACGGTCAGCAGAACCCCGAATCCAACAAACAACCATTCGTTCATTCGACACCTCGGAGAAAAAAACTCGGAGGTGTCGACTGACTATGCGAGCCGTCCATGGGGATTATCTTATCGCGCGACGCGCGATGTCCACGGTGTTCGAACGTTGCAACTGCGGGACTAGGCTAGACAGCGGCAGGGACACACTGCCGTCGGATTTCCAACAACGAGGTGACTATTCACAGTGTCCAATGACGGAACAACGGACCCCCCTGCCGATGACTTCGGAGCCAATGATTGGCTCGTTGATGAAATGTACGAAGCGTGGGTGAAAGATCCCGCTTCCGTTGACGCATCGTGGATACCCACGCTGCAGAAATACGCCGTGAAGTTGAAAACGCGGAGTGAATCTGCGCTCGAGGCACCAACACAGATTCCGACCCCCGTCGTTGACCCGAACCCCACCGGTCAGATCACCGCGGTGCAGCCTGAAGCGCGGACCACGTCCGTCAAACCGATTGAACCGCTCGTTCCCGCTCAAGCACCGGACACCTCTCGCCCATCCGAGTCGACGAAAGAGAACACGGTCTCTGCGCTCAAGGGAATGTCGAAAGCCCTCGCGGCGAACATGGATGCGAGCCTGACCGTCCCGACGGCAACGAGTGTCCGCACCGTCCCGGCGAAACTCATGATCGACAACCGAATTGTCATCAACAACCACCTGGGTCGGACCCGCGGTGGAAAAGTGTCCTTCACCCACCTCATTGGCTGGGCGATGGTGCGCGCGATCAAGTCCTTCCCGTCGCAAAACGTTTTTTATGACGAGCCAGACGGAGTCCCGTCGCTCGTCGTCCCGGCCCACATCAATCTGGGACTCGCCATCGACGTCCCCAAACCAGACGGAACTCGGGCGCTTTTGGTCCCTGGAATCAAAAAAACAGAACAAATGAACTTCGCCGACTTCCTCGATTCCTACGAAGAAGTCGTCTCGCGTGCACGCGCCAACAAACTGACCGCGGAGGATTTCGCGGGCAACACTGTGTCCTTGACGAACCCCGGCGGTATCGGAACCGTTCACTCGGTTCCCCGTCTGATGCGCGGACAGGGTTGCATCGTCGGGGCGGGTGCCCTTGATTATCCGGCAGAGTTCCAGGGCTCCGCCGACAAGGTGTTGTTCAACCTCGGCATTTCCAAAACCATCACCTTGACCTCCACCTACGACCACCGCGTCATTCAGGGCGCGGGATCCGGGGAGTTCCTCAAAATTGTGCACGGACTCCTCATTGGGGAGGACGAGTTTTACGAAGACATCTTTGCCGACCTCCGAATCCCCTACAAGCCGATTCGTTGGTCGCAGGACATCAAAGTCGACGGTTCGGACGCTATCAACAAGACAGCGCGTGTCCAAGAACTGGTCGACGCGTTCCGCAGTCGTGGCCACCGCATGGCCGACATCGATCCGCTTCAGTATCAACAGCGCACACACCCCGACTTGGAAATTGAAAATCACGGCCTGACGTTCTGGGATCTCGACCGCGAATTCGTCGTCGGGGGTCTAGCCGGCCGCCGAAAGATGTTGCTGCGCGAGGTCCTCGGGCTTCTGCGCGACTCGTACTGTCGGACCGTCGGCGTCGAATACACGCACCTTCAAGACCCGGAGCAGCGAAGGTGGTTCCAAGCAAATCTAGAAGTGCCTTACCAAAAACCGACCCACGACGAACAGATGCGCATCCTCGACAAACTGAACCAAGCGGAGGCGTTCGAGACGTTCCTGCAAACCAAATACGTCGGCCAAAAGCGCTTCTCGCTCGAAGGCGGCGAATCGATGATTGCCCTTCTCGACGAAATTATTCAGGACGCAGCGGATTTCGAACTTGATGAGGTCGACATCGGAATGGCTCACCGCGGACGACTCAACGTCCTTGCGAACATCGCCGGGAAAACCTACGGGCAAATCTTCCGCGAATTCGAGGGAACGACCGACACGAGTACCGTCCAAGGATCGGGCGATGTGAAGTACCACCTCGGGACGCGGGGTGAATTCATCACCGCGACGGGGCAAAAAATCCCGGTGTATCTTGCCGCCAACCCGTCCCACCTGGAAGCCGTGAATGGCGTGGTTGAAGGAATAGTTCGCGCAAAACAGGACCACAAACCCATTGGGTCGTTCACTGTTCTTCCGATTCTCGTGCACGGGGACGCCGCAATGGCTGGTCAGGGCGTCGTCATCGAGACACTTCAGATGGCCCAACTTCGTGGCTATCGTACTGGTGGAACAATCCACGTGGTGGTGAATAATCAAGTCGGGTTCACGACGCTGCCGAAAGATTCACGCACCTCGCTGTACTCCACTGATGTCGCGCGAACAATTCAAGCGCCGATCTTCCACGTCAATGGGGACGATCCTGAAGCCGTCGTTCGCGTAGCCCAGATGGCAGTTCGATATCGCCAAAAGTTCAACCATGACGTGGTGATTGACCTTGTCTGCTATCGCCGTCGCGGTCACAACGAGGGCGATGACCCGTCGATGACGCAGCCGATGATGTACAACTTGATTGAGGCCAAGCGCTCGGTCCGAACGCTCTACGCGGAGTCGTTGGTGGGTCGTGGGG
>JANRET010000100.1:0-323 GCA_030725885.1 Microbacteriaceae bacterium
ACGTCACTCAGGACTTCGCGTCCGCAAACAGCGTCGCCTCAATTGGCGATCTTGCCGCTCTCGACGGTCTGACTCTGGGAGGAGCACCCGAACTTGCGGAACGTCCCTATGGTCCGACCGGTTTGCTCGCGACCTATGGGGTCACCGTCGAGTTCCAAGCGACCGGCGAAACGACCGTGGATTCCCTCGTTGCCGGCATTGTCGATATGGCGAACGTCTACAGCGCTGACCCGCGGATTCAACAGCTCGAACTCGTGACGCTTGCGGATCCTCTTGGACTGTTCCTCGCGTCGAACGTCGTTCCGATTGCGTCCGACGCGGTC
>JANRET010000100.1:333-3499 GCA_030725885.1 Microbacteriaceae bacterium
GCCGAAGCACGGGCACTGATTGACGCGGTCTCGGCCGCAATGAGCGCCGAGGACCTCGTCGCTCTGAATGTCCGAAGTGTCGACGAAAAGCTGTCGGCCGCGGTCATCGCCCGCGACTGGCTTGTCGCCGAAGGCTTGCTCGAGTAACACAGCCCCGCCCCACGGCCGGACTCACTACGGGCGAGGTCGTGGGTCAGGCACGTTTCTCTTTTGGACTCTTATCCGTCTTCTTCGTAGCGAGGGCGAAAAGGGCAAGCCCCGCAACGAGAGCACCAGCTCCGACACCGTAGGCGACGACCTCATCGGCACGGTTCGAATCCACGAAGACACCGACAAACACGACCGCAACAATCGCGACGACAACACCGATCAGTTTTGACTTGAGGTCGTCGAGGTCGTGCACCTGAAGCCAGGCTGGAACTTCGAGATCCGTGTCGATGAAGAGTTCGTATAGTCCGTACCCGATGACCAAAAGAACCGTTCCCAGGAGGATCGCGTCGACGGCGGTGAGCACGTCGACGATCGTGTCTTTGAGATACTTTTCGGACATCACCGAGTCGATCACCACCATGACCATCTCGATTGACCCCTGAGCCATCAGGAGAAGGGCACCGACGATAGAGGCAACTGCGGGAACAACCACGGCGTATCGCGTCAACCCCAATATTTTTCGCATGTCGTCAGTCTAGTTTGGGCAGCTCCCACCGTGACCGGATTCCACGTCGTCGGCGCTCAGCTCACGGCTACGCCAGGGACGTGGACACCTAGCGCAACGACCGTCGATTACCAGTGGCTGAGAAATGGCGTTGCAATTTCCGGAGCGACCACGTCGACCTACACTCTTGTCTCGAAAGACAAGCGAAAGAAGGTATCCGTGCGTGTGACCGTGACGCGGGACAACTATGTCACCGCCTCGCTATCCACACCCAAACGCAGAGTTAAATAGCCCGATTAAACAACAGCACTGTCACTCCCCCGGATTGTCTAGGCTGGGGACATGACAAAGGTTCTTGCTACGTTGCCCGTTGGCGAAAAGGTCGGGATCGCCTTTTCGGGCGGGCTCGATACGTCCGTTGCTGTCGCGTGGATGCGGGAAAAGGGTGCAGTCCCTTACGCATACACGGCGAACCTTGGCCAGTACGACGAGGACGACATCGAGTCGATCCCCGATCGCGCAACTGAATACGGCGCTGAAGCCGGTCGACTCGTCGATTGTCGACAATCACTCGCCGAAGAGGGACTCGCGGCAATTGCCTGCGGGGCGTTCCACATTCGGACGGGCGGAAAAACCTATTTCAACACGACACCGCTCGGTCGGGTCGTCACGGGAACACTACTTGTTCGCGCGATGCGCGACGATGGAGTCGAAATCTGGGGTGACGGCAGCACCTACAAGGGAAACGACATCGAACGGTTCTATCGTTACGGTCTGCTCGCCAACCCGAATTTGCGGATTTACAAGCCGTGGCTCGACGCCGCCTTTGTCGCGGAACTCGGTGGGCGACACGAAATGTCCGAATGGTTGACCGCTCGCGGACTGCCGTATCGAGCATCTCAAGAAAAGGCGTATTCGACGGACGCGAACATGCTCGGAGCGACCCACGAAGCAAAATCGCTATAAATGCTCGATACGTCCTATGAGATTGTCGAACCGATCATGGGCGTCAAATTTTGGGACCCGGCAGTGACCATCGATACCGAGGATGTCACCGTGACTTTCCGTCAGGGTCGTCCGGTTGCCCTCAACGGAGACGATTATTCGAACGATTCCGTCGGCATCCTCATGGCGGCCAACACGGTGGGTGGCCGTCACGGTCTCGGGATGTCGGACCAAATCGAAAATCGAATCATCGAAGCGAAAAGCCGCGGGATTTATGAAGCGCCCGGAATGGCTCTTCTTCACATCGCCTACGAGCGCCTGCTTTCCGCAATCCACAACGAGGACACGATGGCGGCCTACGCAACCGAGGGGCGGCGCATGGGACGACTTCTCTACGAGGGTCGGTGGCTCGATCCCCAAACTCTGATGCTCCGGGAATCGTTGACCAAATGGGTCGCCTCGGCGGTGAGCGGATCCGTCACGGTGCGTCTGCGTCGGGGCGACGACTACACCATCGTCAATACTTCTGGCGACGGCTTCAGCTATCACCCTGAAAAGTTATCCATGGAGCGAACCGAGGACGCCGCGTTTGGTCCGACCGATCGAATCGGTCAACTGACAATGCGCAATCTGGATATTCAGGACACTCGAGCGAAACTAGATTTATATCGGCAACAGGGACAGATTGACGACGGCCAATTCGAGTTAACCTGATTCGACGGGGAGGGCTTCGGTAGGCTGACCAAATGGCAGCGAACGATTACCTCAACGACAAACGTTTCATCGTGTGGCTCGACCTAGAAATGACGGGCCTGACCATCAACACGACCGAGCCGGGCAAACGTGACGATGAAATCGTCGAAATCGGTGTGATTGTGACCGACGGAAACCTCGTTCCCCTTGACCGCGGCATGCAGTTGGTCATCAAACCGACCGACGCGGCGATGGCTAACATGGGCAGTTTCGTCCGTTCCATGCACGACAAGAGCGGCCTTCTGCCCCTCCTCAAGGACGGGGTCCCGGTCTCGGACGCCGAGAAACAGGTTCTCGCCTACATCCAAAAACACGTCCCGGTTCGCCAGACCGCGCAAATGGGGGGAAATACCATCCACATGGATCGTCGATTCCTGGCTAAATACATGCCCAGCGTCGAAGATTGGGTCCACTATCGCAACGTCGACACCTCCACAATTAAAGAAATCCTGTTCCGCTGGTTCCCCTACGTCGTGGAGGCGGCACCCGAAAAAATTGGAAACCACCGTGCACTCGCGGATGCGATTGAATCCATCCGAGAGCTCGCTTTTTATCGCGAGATTTTGTTCACGATGGAGTCCATCGCACCCGACCGTCTCGCTGCTGCACGCACGACGGCCACGGATGCCTGGGCCGATTTACTGGCATAATGTAAGAGTTGCGCCACGGCGCACATGGTGGCTATAGCTCAGTTGGCAGAGCGTCTGGTTGTGGTCCTGAAGGTCGCGGGTTCGAGCCCCGTTAGCCACCCACTGTTTGTCCCATCGTTGTTCGGACGACCACGCTCGCCGTGGTGACCGGATTGTTGTCGGC
>JANRET010000101.1 GCA_030725885.1 Microbacteriaceae bacterium
AAATAGTTTCGAATCCTCACGAATAGTGGGGTTTTCGCCTCGCTCGGCAATTAGAGTTACCCCGTGGCGGAAAACCAAGACGGCGTTGTGGCGGCCGAAGAACGACTCTTCTGTTTGTTGCTTGCCCTGTTGCCGTCGGACCGTGGAATGTCCAAGCTCGACATTTTCACGAACGTCCGAGGCTACCGCGACGAGTTCCGCGAGACCGGGGCGACGGAATCACTGAATAAAAAGTTCGAACGCGACAAAGACGAACTCAAATCGATCGGAATTCCGCTCAAGACCTCGGATACCGAGAACCCCGCGGATGCGGTCTATTCGATCGCCCAGAAGGATTACGCGTTTTCGTTCACCCCCGCCGAACTCTCGCTCTTGACCGCAGCGAGCGCGGTCTGGAGCGAAAGCGCCCACTCGGTGGAAGCGAACGAAGCGCTCATCCGGTTAGCCGCCGCGGACGGCAAGGATTCGGCGGCAGCCGAGGTCGCCCCTCGAGTCGACACGCCCGACGTCGCGTATCCGGAAATCGCCTCGGCGATCTCCAAGAATCAAGCAGTGCGGTTTCCGTATCTCAAGCCGGGTCACGCCAAATACGAGCTGCGAACGGTCACTCCGTTGTCCATGGTCAACTATGACGGCCGATGGCATGTCCTCGCCTTTGATCACGATCGGGACGCCGAACGGACGTTCCTGTTGCGGCGAATCGTCGGAAAAGTGTCAACCCCGGACAAGGTGAAACCCGCGCAGGCGCCGGACAATCGCGCCGCGGACTTGTTCATCGAACACCTCGATGCGTTGTGGGATTCCCTGTCCGCGACCGTTCGCGTGACACCCAAAACCAAGGCTGCGGTGAATCTTGCTAACCGGCGCGGCACCACGATTGACGGAAACACCTACACGATTCACTATCTGGATGAGGCTGTGGTGGCGGACGAATTGTGCGAATACGGCGACGAGGCGATCGTCCTTGAGCCGCAGTCGTTACGCGCTGCGGTCATCGATCGTCTTCGGCGGTTGGAGGCGGACCATGGCTAAACCCCGCGGAAACAGCGCACGGGACAAGTTGAACCTGTTCCTCGCGATCGTTCCGTTCGTTCTGTTACGGAAATCGGTCACGGTCGACGAGGTCGCACAACAGTTCGGAACAACGCGCGAGAAGGTGATTGCCGCGGTCACCACGATCGCGTGTGACGGCGGCGCGAATGAAGCGCGTTTCAACTTCGACACCGAACTGTTCGACATCGACTGGGAAGCGTTCGAAGAAGACGAGGTCATTACGTTGACCGTCGCAAAAATACTGCACGTTCCGACCCCGTTCAATTCTCGCCAACGCTCGATCTTCCTCGCGGGACTGGAACTCTTGAAGGCCCATCCCCACTATCGGCGTCTGCCCGTGTTCGACGACCTGATCGCCAAACTGCGCGGAACCGACACCAATGTGGCCACGGACGCGTTCGCGGTCGCGGTCGACCGCGATAACGCCACCGCGAATACCATCCAGGACGCGATCGACAAACAGGTTCGCATCGGTTTCCGTTACGTGAACAACCAGGGGGAACCATCCGTTCGAGAAGTCGATCCGTATCGCCAGCACATCAAAGGGGCACAGCGTTACGTCAAGGGGCACTGCTACGAGAAAGGCGACGTTCGCACGTTCAATCTGGACAGCATGGCCGAGCTCGAGGTGTCGACGACACCGATCGAGGTACGTCCCGTCGACCCGCTAGCGTTGACGTCGGATTTGTTTAGTGAGAGCGACGACGACCTGCACGTCGAATTGGTTATCGACCCCCAAGCCCTGTCACTCATCGCGGGCTATCGCCGGCCGGGCTATGCGCCCATCATGACCGACGACAGTGCGCGGCTTACCATCCCGTTTTCTCACCCCGACGTAGCCGTCCGCATGATCAGCGTGATGTCCGGTATCGCGACGATTGTCGAGCCAGCAGAGGTGCGCACCGGTGTGGCTGCATTTGCCCGTCGAGCCCTCGACGCGTATGCGACAGCAACCTCGTCGGCGTTAGACTGAATCAACGACGCAAGGAGAAATTCACTATGGGAAACCTCACTGGCTGGCACTTCCTTATTCTGCTCTTCGTCATCCTTCTCGTGTTCGGCGCCCCCAAGCTTCCCGGTTTGGCGAAAAGCCTCGCGGAATCGTTGAAGATTTTCCGCAATGGCATGGCGCCGTCAAAGGACGACGACACCCCAACAAAACCCACCGAGTAACGATGGTGCGGAATACCGAGCGGCGGATGTCCCTCGGCGAACATCTCGTTGAGTTCCGCAAGCGCCTCGTCAAGTCCGCGCTCGCCATCATGCTCTTCTCGGTCGCTGGTTTTTTCGTCGCCGACCTGGTGTGGTCGCAGCTCTCGCTTCCACTTCTGACGGTTGCCGAGAACGACGGTCGCATCGCCCAGATCAACTACACCTCAATCTCCGAGGCATTTGACACCAAAATTGCGATTGCGCTCACAGTCGGAATCGTGTGCGCGAGTCCGGTCTGGTTGTGGCAGGTGTGGGCGTTCATTACTCCCGCGCTGGTTCGTCGCGAACGTCGCTACGCCCTCGGTTTTCTGCTCACCGCGATTCCGCTTTTTCTCGCTGGCTGCATTATGGGCTGGTGGCTTTTCCCCCACGTCGTCGAAATTATGACCGGGATCGCCCCCGACGGATCAACCACCCTGTTGACCGCAAAGTATTACCTCGATTTCTCCATCAAATTCGTGCTCGCAATCGGCGTCGGATTCGTTCTGCCCGTGTTTCTCGTCCTGTTGAACTTCGCGGGAGTGCTCTCGGCCAAAGGAATTCTCGCGGGTTGGCGCTGGGCCGTCGTCGGAGTCACCGCTTTCGCCGCCGTCGCCACCCCGGCGGCCGATGTCATCGCGATGTTCCTTCTCGCGATTCCCATGCTCGGACTGTATTTTCTCGCTGCGTTCATCGCGTGGATTAACGACAAACGTCGTGCCCGGGCGTTGGCCAAGGCGTTGGCGTAGTGTCGGTAACCCTCGACGAGTTCCGTCGCTCACAGCCGTTCCCGCTCGACCCGTTCCAGGTCGCGTCGTGCGAATCGTTGGACAAGGGTCGTGGTGTCCTCGTAGCTGCTCCGACCGGAGCCGGCAAAACCATCATCGCCGACTACGCCGTGTATCTGTCCCAGCAGACCATGACCGACAAGACGTTCTACACGACGCCGATGAAAGCGCTGTCCAATCAAAAGTTCCAGGACCTGCAGAAAATCTACGGCGAGGGAGAAGTCGGGCTTTTGACCGGCGATACGAGCATCAATCCGACCGCGCGCATTGTCATCATGACGACCGAGGTTCTCCGAAACATGCTCTACGCGTCGAGCGACCTGCTGACAAACCTGCGTTTCGTCGTCATGGACGAGGTTCATTATTTGGCCGACAAGTTCCGCGGTCCCGTATGGGAGGAAGTGATTCTGCAC
>JANRET010000102.1:0-1360 GCA_030725885.1 Microbacteriaceae bacterium
GGACAACGCCGAAATCACCGTGAGGTGCCGTGTGGCTCGAGTGACCGCAACCGCAACGAGTCGCTCACCACCGTCGGTAGACAGTGCGCCGAGGTCACTGAGCACCCGGCCGTGCGGACTACGTCCAAATCCGAGGGCAAAGATCACGCGATCGCGCGTGACCGCTGAGGCCTGTTGCAGGCTGAGCACGACGAACGGGGTGTCCTCGTGACGGGCGAAGAAATCCTGCAGGGTTCGATTCGCGGGCAAAGCACTCTGAATTGCATCCTGAACTCGGGCCACCGTCAACGCTGATGCGCTGACCACCATCAACGATTGTTCGGGGTGAAGGGTCGCGTGTTCAACGACATTGGCAACAATCGCATCCAGTTCCGATGCGGTCGCTTCGATTCGACCGGTTTTTTCGTCGAGCGGTCCCTTGCCGTCGATCGTGATGAACGACAACCCCAATTCACCAAGCGATGTCGATGCTAACGGCCACGACCGCAGTCCACCCGAATATAGGTGATGCGCAATTTGGGCGGCGAGTCCCGTGCCGAGCGGTCGATACGACATTGTCATCGCATGGGTCGGCAGAATCCGCGCGAGCTCGGACAGAATCGAACGACCGGCGACCCCTGCGTCAAGAGAATCGTCCGGCGTGACACTAAACGGCGTTGGTTGGTCGGTCACGGGGTCGCCGAATGCCACGATCTGTTTGCCGCGGGAAATCGCCGGGGCCGCCTCGGCGACGGAAATCGCACCAGAATCCACCAGAATCACCACGTCGAACTGCTGGACAACCGCGAGCGAACTGACGGAGTAGGGCGACAGACACCACACGGGCGACAGAATGTCCGTCAGAATTGGTGCGACCGACGCAAGGTTTCGCGCTGTTGCCGGCCCGACCGTCAACGCGGTCTTCATCGCGGCGGATTCGTCCGGGAGGTCGACCAACGCGATGCGCCACGCTTCAGCGAGCGAGTGCGCGAGTTTGTGAGCGTTGCCCGTGATATGCGCCTGGTCGACCAACCGGAAATCGTGTTCCAAACGATCGAGAATTGTGGTGTCGGCACCGAGTAACTGCCGACGATCGTTGATGATGGCTTCGAGCACACCCCGCCACCAGGCGAGTTGCAATTCCGCGGCGATGATGTCCCGGGTGACGATTCGCCCACTAAACGTCGCGAGCAATCCGTCAAGTCCGCGAGCGCGCATCGACTCGGTGATGGCGCTTCGTTCCTGAACGGTGTCGATGCTCACGGTGTCCCGTGCCAGCGCTGCCACCAACGCCGTAACGACGGCACGTGGTTCCGACGACAGGTTACGACCGAGGACGGTGTTGAGTACCGGGAAATAGGCGGCGTTATGTATGGCCGTC
>JANRET010000102.1:1370-3419 GCA_030725885.1 Microbacteriaceae bacterium
GTGTTCCCAGGTCGGAAAGAACGTCGTCGAGCTGTTCGCCGAGTCCGACGAATCCCGCCGGAACCGCCGGCCTGTAGGCGGCATTGACGAGCGAGTTCCAGCTCTTCCTCGCCTCGGACGCGGCATTCAATGCCTCGAACATGTCGGGGACGTGGGCGCCGGGACGTTGGAATTCCTGCGCGAGTTTCTTCAGCCGACGCCGTTGGTTTCCCGGCATTGCGCTGTCCCGAGTCTTAGGCGCGAACGCCGACACAAAGTCGTCAATCGAACGGTCGAACAACTCGGGGGTGAACTTGTCCAGTGTGACGCTCACGAGTCGCAGCGTTTCGAGGCGGAACTTCAAGTCGTCGAACGTGACTCCGGTGCCGAGCGGAGTCGGCTCGAGGATTTCGGTAGCCATCGCCTCTACTGTCGCGAGGCTGACGCCGTCGAGCCGCGACGCAGCGGCAAACGCGGCCGCCGCGTGGTTGGCGCCGTCGAAATGCGCGGTAGCCCATGGCGAATGCGCCTGCGCCGACTGGAACTGACCCAGGTCAGCGGCCGCGAGAATCATCGATACGACTTCGTCCATCGTCGACGTCAAGGCGATGACCGTGTCGACATCCAACGAGACCTCGTTGACGGCGTCTGTCGTGTTCGTCAGTCGCGCCAGTTCGCGAATCGCGTCGAGCACACTCACCCGGAACCGCGGGTCGGGTTGGTTTAGTGCGGTTCGATAATCCGCGATGACAGACCGCATGCGCAGCAATGCCGCGTCGACGTCCATCGTGTTGGGAACAGCGGTCTTTTCGATTCGACTAATCGACCGAATGAGGTCGGCTTTGAGCGTCGAGGGGGATGCCCCGAGTCCATCGAGCCCCAGGCCGCGGAATCGACGACGAATATCGTCGAGACGGGCGCGGCGCGGGCCGACCACGAGCACCCGTTTTCCCGACCGGATGAGTTCACCAACAGCGTTAACAATTGTTTGCGTCGCACCTGAGCCTGACGGCGTTCCAACCACAATCGAATTCCCCGCCACAATGTGGGCGATGATTCGTTCCTGTTCGGGGTCGGCGTCGAGCAACAGGCTGTCCGTATCAAGACTGCGCGTGTCCGAGTTTCCGGGGTCAACCGCCGCATGGCTCTCCGTGACGAGACGTTCCGAGTTGGCGTTTCCGCCAATCGTGTCAAGCAGCGGGTGATCAAGAATCCTCGACGCCGCCACCATCTCTGAGGAAACGTCGCTGAGGTTAGCGATGGCGAGAGTGGGGACAACCGTCGCTTGGTCGAGATGCGCAATCAACCCGTGCAACCGGTCAAGGGCGCCGTTCGGTCGAAACGACCCGTTGTCGTTGGTTAGAGCGACGAACGCACGCTCGTCCAAAGCAATCCCGAACTGCACGGCGAGTTCCCGCGCGAGCGCGGGGTTCAATTGCAACGCGCCGGTGAGTTGCACCTCAAGATCGTCGCCTTTGCGGTGCATCGAAATCGGGCGCAACAACATCGGAGCCGCGAAGCGAGTGTCGCCGTTCGTCCACGACACCAAACCGACCGCGAGAAAGACCGAATCGATACCCCGCGCAGCGGCCAACTCGACCGCTTTGTCGTTGATGCGTGACGCCCGTTGGCGGGCACGGTGCAGGGCGATATCGTCGCGAACGAGGTTGCGCAAAAGTGTCGGCGTTCCCGCAAAGAAGCGTGCAAGGCCGCCGGGGTGTCCGGTGCTCAGTTCAACCGCGCTGTCCGTGGGGAAATGGAGAAGGGGGTTGACGCCACCGAGTGCGGCGAGTTCGTCACGCCATTGTTCCCAGACCGACTGTGCAACGTTCGTGACCGTGGTGGACGGATTCCCCGTCGTGAGATTCGACGGGTCATCAAATTCGGACAGCGCGCGGGAAAGATCGCCTGTCCAGTCGTTTTCAAACCGCTCCGACACGCTCTTACGCTAGTCGGAACCCCGTGAAATCACGGGAACCACTCCGAGGTGTTCACGAGCGATACCGATGAGTTACGGGTGCCGCTGGAGCAGGAGAGTGCAGTGCACTCTCCTGTCTGACTCATCCGGAA
>JANRET010000103.1 GCA_030725885.1 Microbacteriaceae bacterium
AGACACGCAGCCGTCCGAACGCATCGCCGGTCGCGTTATCGGTCGAGACGGTGATGTCCTTGAACGCCGGCAGTTCACTCGCGCGGACATTCACGACGTGCTTATCTTGCGTTCGGTGCTCGAGCCGGGCGCCGCCTACCAAGCGGCGCTGAGTGACCTCACCGGAGAACTTCGTGATCGACTCTGGTCGGTTCATGGGGAAACGACCGCGGCCTCGGTAGATGATTACCGTCGACTGGATTCCCGATTGCACCTCATGATTGCCGAGATGACGGGATCGAACGCACTCGTCCACCAGGTGGCGCAGTCCCGCGTGCGCATTAACGAATTACTGGATGAAATTCCGCTGTTGCCGCCAAACATTGCCCACTCGAACGTGCAACACGAGACAATCGTGATGGCGATTTTAACGGGTCGTCCGGACGATGCCGAGGCTGCCATGCGCGACCACCTGGAGGGTTCTGCTGCTCTGTTACGCGGATTCCTTGCCTAATCTTTTGCGGATTTGATTTGAGAATCCTCGATGTCCGAGTCAATATCGGGCGCGGGTTTTTGCACCCGCTTTGAGATTTCTGTCGACAGTCGCGCGCGCAGCGGATTGAGAAAAAGGATCGAAAGCGCGAGAGAGATGAGGGTCGCGAAGAGTGAACTCCAGAACCAGCCAACGCCGATGGCAATCATGATGACGAGCGGGACGAGAAACAGCCCGAGTCGGGCGAGGGTGTACTGCATCCACGGGCTCATGCCTCTATCGTATGGGCCAAGCGAGCAGGCTTAGAATAGTGAGATGATCGCGCGCGTGCTTCTCATCGGGTCAGTTGCTCTTGCTGCCGTCATGATTTACGCCATCGTGGACGTGGCCATCACCCCTAAATCCCGAGTTCGAAAAATTCCGAAGCCTGTCTGGTTCGTCGTGATTGTGTTGTTCCCGCTCGTGGGAGCGGTGTTGTGGTTCCTGACCGGAAAAACCCGCCGGAACGCCACCCCTCCGACTCCCCCCACGGATGTCGTGGATCGGGGAACCACGTCGGGACCGTTTTCGACGGAGTCGGTTGATGACCGGATTGCACGCCTGGAGGAAGAACTCAAGCGGCTCGATGACGAAGGGGACGTTCCGCCCAAGGACACGGCGTGACCGAATTCGAATCGAATGCGACGGGGTGGTCCTTTGCGTTCCTTCGGACTCTGGCGGAAAACGGTGTCACCGACATCGTTGTCTGTCCCGGTTCTCGTTCCCAATCGCTCGCACTGCTCGCCGCCGAATTCGCTGATCGCGGACTTCTGAATCTGCACGTCGTTCTGGACGAGCGTGCGGCGGGATTTCTCGCCCTGGGAATGGCGATTGAATCGAGCCGTCCCGCGGTTGTCGTGACGACGTCCGGAAGTAGTGTTGCGAACCTTCACCCCGCAGTAATGGAGGCGTTTCATCAAGGGACACCCCTGATCCTCGTCACCGCGGACCGCCCCGAATCGGTGCGTCTGCGCGGGGGTGGACAAACAACGTTTCACGTCGGAATGTTTTCGGTTGCGGTAAAGGGCTCCTTTGATGTTCCTCCCGCCGCCACACCAACCGACGCCGAGCGAAGCGGGTCGGAGATCGCGCGGGATGCCCTGACAACCGCGCTCCGAGACCGCGGACCTGTCCACGTGAATCCACAGTTCATCGAGCCGCTCTCCTCGAACGTTCCGAGCAGTGTCCTCGACACCGTGGTTCCCGGCGATTTACCTGTGATTGTGCGCGAGCGCGTGACCGCGGAAATCGCCGCCGCGGCAGGGGTTGTCGTCGTGGCAGGTCTTGGTGCCGGTGCGCGCGCCGAGGAATGGGCGCGCGCCCTCGGCGCTCCTCTGTTTGCCGAAGTAGAAAGCGGAGCACACTTCGGTCCCCACCTCGTGACGGACTATCGGACGGTCGCCGTCCACAGCGATTTCGCCGCCGCAGTGACCACCGTTGTGGTGGTGGGCCGACCAACACTCGCCCGGGTGATTGACCCGCTGTGCGCGCGCGAAGACGTCGACGTCTTTGTCGTCCAGGTCGGAGAGGGTGTCCCGTATCGCCCCACCGACCGCGCTCGACTTGTCGATGACCTGGTTGTGACGGGTGACGGTGACGCGGTCTCGCGAGAATGGGCAATTCCGTGGGCCCGCAGGTCGCGGATGGCACTTGATGCCCGCGCATCGGACCCCGCCGCCGATGTCGAGGGCAGCCTCGCTGCCGATCACGCCGCGCGTTCTGATTTCGCCCGACGCGAAATGGAAATCCAACGGGAACCCGTGACCAGCGACATGCTCGTGCGCGCCGTCTGGGACGCAACCTGGCCGCACGATCGTCTGGTTTTTGGGGCCTCGAGCCTCATTCGAGTCGCCGATTCGACGCTCCCCGGAAAGCCCATTCGCGTGCATTCCAATCGAGGTCTGGCCGGAATTGACGGAAACATCGCGACGGCGCAGGGAATCGCATCCGCGTCGCGCGACGCCGCTAATCCGGCCGGGGTCACCCGGCTCGTCATCGGTGACCTCGCCGCGGCATATGACGCGAGTTCACTCGCGCTTTTAGCCGGACCAATTCAAGTAATTGTCGGGAACAACAACGGAGGTCGAATCTTTGAGGGTCTGGAAGTCGCAGCGACCGCAAATCCCGAACATTTCGAGGCAGTCATGTTGACCCCCCAGAACGTCAACTTCGAAGGACTCGCATCCGCATACGGGATTCACTATCGCCGCGTTGAAACCCGTGGCCAGCTGACGTCCGCATTGACCGAAACCGCTGAACCAATTCTCGTCGAAGTTGTTCTTCGAAACGGCTAACGCGAAAGCGCCTCGCGGATCGGGCGGAACTTCAATTCCGTCTCGTCGTATTCCGATTCGGGATCCGAGCTGGCGATGATGCCCGCGCCGGCGTGGGCAATTATTTCGGAATCGTGCCACTGGGCGCACCGCAGAGCAATCGCCCACTCGCCGTTCCCCGATCCGTCCACCCATCCGACGGGACCGGCGTAGCGGTCGCGCGGAATCGCTTCAATGTCGGCGATGGTGTCGAGTGCGCGGGCTGTGGGGACGCCAGCCACTGCGGCGGTTGGATGCAGGGAGTCGATGATGTCGAGGACCGATTCGCGAGATTTGAGCACGCCCTCGATGTCGCTCGCGAGATGCCACACGTTCGACAGCTTCAAGGCGAACGGTGTGGACGCCCCGACAATCGAGCGACAGTGGGGCGCCAATGCAGTGAGCACCGACTGCATCGCGAATTCGTGCTCGTCCCGGTCCTTCGCGCTGGCTGTCAGGGCGGCGGCTGCGGCGGCATCGGACACCGGGTCGATGCCCCGCGCTGCACTGCCGGCGAGAACGCGGGTGTGAACTCGACGATCCCGCACCCCCACGAGAGTCTCGGGTGACGCCCCCCAC
>JANRET010000104.1 GCA_030725885.1 Microbacteriaceae bacterium
GGATGGGACCTCGTCGATGTTCTGCGCTTCGGTAACGTCGCGGGTGCAATCGTCGCGTCCCGTCTCGAATGTTCAACGGCAATGCCAACCACCGACGAGGTTCTGGCCATTGTGAAGGAGATCTACTGATGTTGTCACTCGATTTCGACGCACTGCGCGAAACGCGCGCGACCAACCCGGGTCGCCTGGCCGAGGTGTACGCGAACCGCCAGCGCCGCGAACTTCTCGCCGCCGATGGTCGGCTCATGATTGTCGCCGCGGACCACCCGGCACGCGGTGCTCTTGCGGTCAACGGACATGCGACGGCGATGGCCGACCGCTACGAATTGCTCACCAACCTCGCCATCGCACTTGCGCGTCCCGGTGTCGACGGTGTGCTCGGAACCCCCGACATCATCGACGACCTCGCTCTGCTCGGTCTTCTCGACAACAAAGTCGTGGTCGGCTCGATGAACCGCGGCGGATTGCGCGGGGCGTCCTTCGAAATGGACGACCGCTACACCGCCTACGACATGCCCGCGATCGAACGGGACGGCCTCGATTTCGCCAAGAACCTCGTCCGCATCAACCTTCAGGACGCGGGAACCGCCGACACGCTCGAGGCGTCGGCGCTCGCGGTCAGTGACGCCGCCGAACTCAACATCCCCATCATGCTCGAGCCGTTCATGAGCGAATGGGTCGACGGACAAATCAAGAACAACCTGTCCACCGACCAGGTCATTCTGTCCGTCGCGATTGCGTCCGGCCTCGGAAACTCGAGCGCGTATTCCTGGCTCAAGTTGCCCGTCGTCCCCGACATGGAACGCGTGATGGCCTCGACCACGTTGCCGACACTGTTGCTGGGCGGCGACCCCACGGGCGACGAATCCGAACAGCGGGAACAGTGGGCGCACGCGCTCGGGCTTCCCGGTGTGCGCGGACTCGTCGTTGGTCGGTCGTTGCTGTACCCCGCCGGCGGCGATGTCGCCCACGCTGTTGACGCAGCGGCTAACCTCGTACATGGCTCGTAGATTTCAAACAAAAGGAAAAACATGACCAAGACCACCGTCCCCCACTGGATTTCCGGCGCTCGCGATCACGGCACATCCGACCGCTCGGCACCCGTTTACGACCCCGCGTTGGGCACGGAAACCAAGCGCGTTGTTCTCGCGAACCAGGCGGACATCGAGAAAGCGATTTCGACCGCGGACGCGGCTTACCCCGAATGGCGCGACACATCAATCGCTCGTCGTCAAGCAATCTTGTTCAACTTCCGCGAATTGCTCAACGCCAAAAAGGGTGAGCTCGCCGAAATCTTGACCTCCGAACACGGCAAGGTGCTCTCGGACGCACTCGGCGAAATCTCGCGCGGCCAGGAAGTCGTCGAATTCGCGTGTGGCATTCCCCACCTCGTCAAGGGTTCGTTCACCGAGAACGCCTCGACCGGTGTCGATGTGTATTCGATTCGTCAGCCTCTCGGCGTCGTCGGAATCATCTCGCCCTTCAACTTCCCCGCGATGGTGCCGATGTGGTTCTTCCCCATCGCCATCGCGACCGGAAACACCGTCGTCCTGAAGCCTTCCGAAAAGGACCCGTCGGCGGCGATCTGGCTCGGGGAATTGTGGAAAGAAGCGGGACTGCCCGACGGTGTCTTCACCGTTCTCAACGGGGACAAGGAATCCGTCGACGGGTTGCTGACTGACCCGCGCGTTCACGCCATCTCGTTCGTCGGTTCGACCCCGATCGCCCAGTACGTGTACGAGACGGGCGCCAAGAACGGCAAGCGCGTTCAAGCCCTCGGTGGAGCCAAGAACCACATGCTCGTGTTGCCCGATGCGGACCTCGACCTCGTCGCCGACTCGGCGATCAACGCGGGCTTCGGTTCCGCGGGCGAGCGCTGCATGGCTATCTCGGTGGTCGTCGCGGTCGAGCCCGTCGCCGATGTGCTCATCGAAAAAATCACCGCACGTATGCGCGGCTTGGTCATCGGTGATGGTCGACGTTCCTGCGACATGGGTCCGCTCGTCACCGAACAACACCGTGACAAGGTCGCGTCCTACATCGACATCGCCATCGCGGACGGCGCTGACGTGGTCGTCGACGGTCGTGGCATCGAGGTCGATGGCGACCCGAACGGTTTCTGGCTCGGACCCACTTTGATCGACAAGGTGCCGACGACGTCGAAGGTGTACACCGAGGAAATCTTCGGCCCGGTCCTCTCGATCGTTCGCGTCAAGACCTTCGACGAAGGTGTCGCGCTCATCAACAATGGTGCTTTCGGAAACGGAACCGCTATCTTCACGAACGACGGTGGGGCGGCTCGCCGTTTCCAGAACGAAGTTCAGGTCGGCATGATCGGCATCAACGTTCCCATCCCCGTGCCGGTTGCGTACTACTCGTTCGGCGGCTGGAAATCATCAATCTTTGGTGACTCCAAGGCACACGGCATGTACGGCGTCAACTTCTACACGCAGGAAAAGACGATGACGTCGCGCTGGCTCGACCCGAGCCACGGCGGCATCAACCTCGGCTTCCCGCAGAACTAGAGCCGGCATCGACGAAAGCGAGCAGCTAACGCTGGAATCCGGTTTCGTTGATTTAGCTGACCGTCAATCGGACAGCGGGGAATACAGGGACACGACCCGAAGCGCTTCGATGGCGTCGTCAATGGTCGCGCCGTGAGGGACTCCGCCGTTCGCGAACGCCTCGGCCTGTGCGCGAAGCGCCGCCATCTGTGTCACCTCGCCGGCCGCACCGGCGAGCACCTCGATTCGAACGTGGTCATCTTCACCCATGATTTCGATTCCGACGAAATCGGCCTCGGGGTAAAAACGCCCCAGAGTCGCGATGCCCAGTGTTCCTGACGGTAACACGAGGGAGAAAACCGCCGAGTCTTCGTCGACCACTCCGGGGGCCGTGCTCATCAGGACCGTTCCCGTGATGGCCCGAGGAGCTTCACCCGTGAGCCAGTGAATGACGTCGATTTCGTGTACACCCATGTCGGTGAGGATTCCGCCCGAACTGTTCCGGAATTCGGCGGCCGGCGGACGGTAATCCCACTGGCTCGCGTGAACGAACAACAGCCGGCCGAATCGACCCGACTCGATGTCTTTTTTCAATTCGATCATCCCGGGGACAAATCGTCGCCAGTAACCGATTTGCAACCGGACGCCGGTGTCGTTGACGATTTCCTTGACGGCCCTCGCATCCTCCACGGAAAGTCCACACGGCTTCTCGCTCAGAATCGGAAGACCCGCCGGTGCGAGATGTCTGATGACGTCGACGTGGAATCCGCTGGGCGTCGCCACGAGGAATCCGTCGACTCCTCCGATG
>JANRET010000105.1:0-6368 GCA_030725885.1 Microbacteriaceae bacterium
GACGTACACCGCAAAACCGCGAATGTGCGCGGGATTATCGGGATTGTCGACCATCCCGATATTTTACCGTCTAGCCCGCGACGCCGTAGAGACGGTCGCCCGCATCGCCCAGCCCCGGCACGATGTACCCGTGCTCGTTGAGTCGCTCATCGAGTGCCCCGAGCACCAGGGTGACGTCCCGCGAGCCGACCGCGGTTTTCACCGCGGCGACACCCTCGGGAGACCCCAGCAGGCACACTGCCGTCACGTCCGTTGCGCCTCGCTGGAATAGGAATTCGATCGCGGCGATGAGGGACCCGCCCGTTGCGAGCATCGGATCGAGCACGTAACACTGTCGACCGGTGAGGTCGGCGGGAAGTCGCTCGGCGTACACCGAAGGTTGGAGCGTTGCTTCATCGCGCACCATCCCCAGGAAACCCGTTTCGGCACTGGGCAGCAGCCGCAACAGTCCTTCCAACATCCCCAGTCCCGCGCGCAGAATGGGCACAATCAACGGCCGCGGTTCGGCGAGAATCACGCCCTCGGTCGGGGCGACCGGGGTTTCGATGTGGTGGGGAATCACGCGAACATCGCGAGTCGCTTCGTACGCCAAGAGCGTCATCAGTTCGTCCGCCAAGGTTCGGAAAATCGAGGACGGTGTGGTTTTGTCCCTCAGGATCGTCAGTTTGTGGGTGACGAGGGGGTGTTCAGCAACTATGACTCGCATAGGCTCAATCTATCGAATGGAGAGCGGATGACCGAGGACACGATCGCAATGGACGAGGCGCTTCGCCTCGCGGGGGTTGCCCTCTCGTCTGACGATGTGCCGGTGGGCGCCGTCGTCCTCAATTCGACCGGCCAGATTGTCGGACGCGGTCGAAACGAACGCGAATTGACGGGTGACCCAACCGCGCACGCGGAAATCGTGGCGCTTCGCGACGCAGCTCGTGCTCACGGCTCATGGAACCTGTCCGACCACACCCTGGTCGTGACGCTCGAACCGTGCGCCATGTGCGCGGGCGCAATTCTCAATGCGCGAATCGCCAAGGTCGTATTTGGCGCGTGGGACGACAAAGCGGGCGCTGCGGGCAGCGTCCTCGATATCCTTCGAACCCGCACTCTCCCCGCTCGAGTCGCCGAGGTGGTCGGCGGTGTTCGCGCCGATGAGTGTTCCGCGTTGTTAACCGAGTTTTTCGACCAACTGCGCGATTAGTTATACGTACAGCTCGGCGTCCCAGAGGACCGCGATGATGAGCGAGATGAACGCCAAGCCTCCGGCTGCGTGGAAGAACGGCTGAAGTCGGGGCTCACCCTTCTTCTGTCGCTTGCTTCCGAGAATCGCCGCGACAAGCGCACCGGTTGCGAGGAGCGCTTTGACCGTGATCTTGAGATTGTCGGGCGCGTCGCCGGACATGTAGGTCAGTCCAACCAGGATCGTGCCCGTGACAAGCTGAATCGAGGCACCCCAGATCATCAGGGTGAACGGGAAGTCCGATTTCGCACGCATCTTCAGAATGAATGATCCGACGAGGATGGCCATTCCGACGAGGTGGACGAGCACAAAGGCCTCGTTGATAACGGGAGGAAGATCCACGGTTAGGTCCTTTCGATGATGACGGGTGAGTCGGTTGTCATAATACGCTGGCACCATGAGCGAAACCTTCGCATTTCTTGGGACCGGCTCGATGAACGGAGCGATTCTCGACGGACTTCGTGCCGCGGACCCAACCGTTCGCGTTCGCGTGACCACTAAGTCGAGCGACAACGTTCGTGCGGGAGTTGAGTCGCGTTCGACCACTGCCGACCCTGACGCGAACCGATGGGCCGTCGCGGGGGCAACCATCGTGGTCATCGGCGTCAAGCCCTTCGCCGTCGCGGATGTCCTGACCGAAATAGCCGGGGCACTGGAACCCGAGGCGCTTGTCGTTTCGGTTGCGGCCGGCATAACCACGGCGGCCATGGAGAAAATCGTCCGCAACCCGGTTGTCCGATCGATGCCGAACACCCCCGCTCTTGTTGGGAAGGCGGTCACGGGAATTACGGCCGGTTCGCGCGCGACCCCGGACCACCTCGCCCGTGCGCGGTTGTTGTTTGAGAGCGTCGGTTGGGTGCTCGAACTCCCCGAGAAACATATCGACGCACTCAGCACCATCTCGGGTTCCGGCCCGGCGTATGTTTTTCACGCGATGGAACAATGGACCGCCGCTGCACGCGAACTCGGGTTTTCGGACGACGATGCCCGAAACCTCGTCGAAAAAACTTTTGCCGGGGCTACGGCGTTGTTAGAAGCATCGGACGTCGGGCCGGCGGAACTGCGCCGACGGGTCACGAGCCCCAACGGCACGACTGAACGAGCGATTGCAGTTTTAGACGATGCCCACCTTGCCGAGATTTACGCCGCCGCCGCGAACGCGGCGCTCGCCCGTGCACGCGAAATCGCCCGCGAACTCGACTCCTAGTTCTGGGAAGACGTAAAGGTTTCTCACAGGGAACGTCAAGTCACGGGCGCGAGTGTGTGAGGTGTGAGACACACACAACCGAAAGGACGTCACACAGATGGCTAAAAAAACACAGGACGAGCCGGTCGAACCGATCGTCCCGTCCAACCGAAACAAGGTTCGAACGGTCGGATTAATCGCCGGAGGCGTTCTCGCACTGGGAGCGACCTTTGCGGCCGGTGCCGCAGTCGGGCACGGAATCGACCGACCCCGTGGTGGCGACTTTGCCGCGGGATCGCAGATGGGTGAACGCGAGCACGGACCGCGCCTGGGTGGGCACGTGGATGACCGTGACGGTATGCACGGACCACGCCTAGGGCAGCGCGGCGGGGACCGTGACGGAATGCACGGACCGCGCGGCTCGATTCCTGACGGATCTGCCCCGGCTCCGGACGTCACGCCGTAGTCACATCGCACCACCGTGTTGACAGAAAACACGACAGGGTATCTCTCAGGGGATACCCTGTTTTTATGAACGACATCTTTGACGTGCTCGCGGAACCGCTGCGCCGCGACATCCTCGTGCACCTCCGTAACTCGGCACCGAGCGACATGGCCGTCGGAGACATTGTTGCTCTTATCGGTTCGACGCAGCCCACCGTGTCCAAGCACCTCAAGGTGTTGCGCGACGCCGGGCTTGTTAGCGTCCGAGAGGACGGTCAGCACCGGTTTTACCGTGTCAATCCCGAACCGCTCGCGATTGTCGAGGGTTGGGTGTCGGTCATGAACGACACCCCGGCACCTCCTGTCGATGGTCCGACCCGCATTCTGCCCGATACCGACCTGGCCGGCCTCGGTCGTTCGCTGGGATGGATCGCCGCCGACATCGCCTCGCGTCTTTCCAACGTCGTTGGGAACCGTCGCCCGCCCAAGTCACGCTAGACTTCACGGTATTGTTCATTTGCCGACCGTTCGGTTGGCCAGGGTAAAGGTGTCCCATGGGTTCCGTTATTAAGAAGCGCCGCAAGCGTATGGCGAAAAAGAAGCACCGCAAGTTGCTTCGTAAGACACGCCACCAGCGACGCAACAAGAAGTAGTCGTCCGATTGCCCCATGGCCCGTCTGACTGTCGAATTGATGGGGAAGCCTGGTTGTCATCTGTGTGACGACGCTCGTGTGATTGTCCGTTCGGTTCTTCAGGATTTTCCGAGGGCTGAACTTGTCGAACACAACATTCTGGACGACGTGGAGATGTTCGAAAATTTCAAGAATGAAATCCCCGTCGTCCTCATCAACGGTCAGCGGCACTCCCAGTGGCGTGTAGACGAGGATTCGTTTCGATCGGCACTGACAAAGGAACTCGCGTGATTCAACACAACGTCGTGTGGAAGCTCGTTGAGCAGTCCACGTCCGAGCGGTCCGCCGTGTTGACGCGGTTCGCAGCCGAACTCGGCGCGCTCGTGGGAGTCGTCCCCGGCCTGGTCAGTGTCTCGCTCACTCCCGACGTGGGGGAAAACCCCAACAACTTTGATGTTTCGCTCATCACGATTCACGAATCACGCGCGGCTCTGGCGACCTATCAGTCGCACCCCGACCACGTCGCTATCGGCACCTGGTGGGGTTCCCTCGTCACTCATCGCGGAGCGGTCGACAGCGAGATTTAGATGTGCGGGCGATATGCGTCAACCCTGAGTGGTGAGGAACTCGGTCGGTACTTTCACGCCGATGAAATTCCCGACGTCGAGTTGCGCCCGTCGTGGAACATTCCCCCGACCGCCGACGTCCCCATCGTTGTGGAAAAGCGCGACGACCGCGCGCGGCTCGTCACTACCGCCCGATGGTCACTCGTCCCCCCGTTCGCGGACAGTCTCACCCTGAAATACCCGACGTTCAACGCCCGCAGCGAAACGGTGACCGAGAAACCCTCGTTTCGTGGTTCCGTCGGCCATCAGCGCGCACTCCTGCCCGCCGACGCGTATTTCGAATGGCGGACCGAGGGAAAAACAAAAACCCCTTTTGCGGTCACTTCGCCTGCGGGCGAGCTCGCCTTCGCCGGGTTGTACTCGTGGTGGCGGGCCGGCCCCGACAGCGCGTGGGTTCTCACCGCGACGATTCTGACGATGGCGGCCCCGGAACCCATCGCGTGGCTCCACGATCGCACGCCGGTCGTTCTCGGACCCGACGACTGGGACTGGTGGCTGAATCGGGAAAGCACGGCCGATCAGGGTTTTATCGACGACGCGGTAGCGCGGGCGTACCCGATTGCCGAAGCCCTTGTTGCCCATCAGGTCGCGCTGCTCGCGGGAAACGGTCCGCACCTGCTCGACCCCGTCTAACCCGTCCGTTTGTAGACTGACGACATGTCCGTGAATCCCGAATTGGTGGGTCGTGAGTTTCCGCCCGTCGGCCCTTACCTCGTTGGTCGCGAAAAGGTCCGCGAGTTTGCTCGCGCCGTGCTCGCAACTAACCCGATCTACCTCGATGTCGCTGCTGCCCGCGCCGCTGGTCACGTCGATGTCGTTGCGCCACCAACGTTTCCCGTGGTTGTGCAGGAATTGACCCTCGCGCAGCTTCTCGCGGAACCCGACGCCAACATCGATTTCACGCGCGTTGTTCACGGCGACCAGCGTTTCACGTTTAGTCGCGACATTGTCGCCGGAGACGAACTGACCGCCACGCTCGCTGTAACGAGCGTCAAAACTCTCGGCGGACACTCGATGGTGACGTCCGAGAGCGTGATGACCGACGCTCAGGGCGATCACGTGGTCACCGCGACTTCCACTCTCGTCGTGCGAGGGGATGAATAAGCCATGACCACGGGACTCTCCGTTGGCGAAACCGTCGCCACCACCACCGTTCATCTGGATCGCACCTCGCTCGTGCGATACGCCGGAGCGAGCGGCGACTTCAACCCGATTCACTTCCGCGACGACATCGCTCAATCGGTCGGACTCCCGGGTGTTCTCGCTCACGGGATGCTGACGATGGGTCTCGCCGTCCAACCGGTCCTCGAGTTCCTCGGAACCAAGGGTCGCGTCATCGACTACGGCGTTCGTTTCACGCGGCCCGTTCTCGTCGATGCAATCGCCGGGGCGGACGTGACGATAGCCGTGGTTGTCGGCGCGGTCATGGATGACGCCGCGCGATTCGACCTCACCGTCACCTACGACGGAAACACAGTGCTCGGCAAGGCGCAGGTTCAGGTCGTTTTTGACTAACACCGCCGATTTCCGTGAACTCACCACGTTGCGGGTGGGGGGTGCCATCGCCGACTTTCGCGAGCCGTCCACCCGCGCGGAACTCATCGAAACGTTTCGCGTGGTTTCATCCTCGCGTAACCCCTGGTTGCTCGTCGGCGGCGGGTCCAACATCGTGGTCTCGGACGAACCGTTTGACGGAACCGTCCTCCGCGTGGCAACTCGTGGAATCGATCGGCACGATGACGGCGATCGTGTTCTCGTCACCGCACAAGCAGGAGAGTCGTGGGACGGCCTGGTGTCGTGGAGCGTCGAAAACGGCCTCGCCGGACTGGAAGCGCTGAGCGGGATCCCGGGCACGGTCGGTGCGGCGCCAATTCAAAACATCGGGGCCTACGGCGTCGAACTCGCGGACACCTTCGAGTCGTTGCAGTTCCTTCCGGCGGGACGAACCGAGGTGGTGACCCTGCGCTCGGACTCGTTGATGTTCGGGTATCGCCACTCGTCGCTGAAAAACGGACTGACGGGTTTGGTGATTTCGGTCACTTTCGCTCTGGTGGCGTCCACGGATTCTGGACCGATCCGATTCGAGCAACTGGCGCGGGCCCTCGGGGTAGAACCCGGAACTTCAGTGGCGCTCGCCGAGGTTCGTCGTTCCGTCCTCGAACTGCGCGCGAGCAAAGGGATGGTCCTGGGGGACGACCCCGACTCAGTGAGCGTCGGTTCGTTTTTTACGAACCCCGTGGTCGCCGCCA
>JANRET010000105.1:6378-13878 GCA_030725885.1 Microbacteriaceae bacterium
ACCCGGAACGTTCCGCGACCGCCGTGCCACTTGGTGTGGCACCCGAATTCCCCGAATTCGATTCCTCGCCGGGCGACGTCAAACTGAGCGCTGCGTGGCTCATCGACAATGCGGGGATTCCCCGAGGATTCGCCTTGGCGGGCAGCAACGCCGCGATATCGAGCAAACACACGCTCGCCATCATCAATCGCGGGGGTGCCACCGCGAACGAGGTGCTGGAACTCGCGCGCTACATCACCATCCGCGTGCACGATGCGTTCGGCGTAATGCTCGAACCGGAACCGACGATGATCGGGTTCGACTAAGCGAAGAGCTTCTGGAGTCGCTGGATTCCCTCGAGCAGTTCGTCGTCACCGAGAGCGTACGCAAACCTCAGGTATCCACTTGGACCAAACGCTTCGCCGGGAACAACCGCCACCTCGGCGACGTCGAGGATGTAATCCGCGAGTTGCAACGTGGTGTCGATGCGCTGGCCACCCCATTCGCGACCGAGCAACGCGGTCACGTCGGCGTACACGTAAAACGCGCCACCGGGTTCGGGTACAACGAACCCGGGAATCTTGGACAGTTCGGCCAGCATGACCGTCCGTCGGCGTGCGAATGCCTTCTTCATGTCGTCGACGACCGATTGATCGCCGTTGAGCGCGGCGATGGCCGCCCGCTGGGAGATGTTCGACACGTTGCTGGACAGGTGCGATTGCAGGTTGGCCGATGCGGCGGTGACATCCGCGGGTGACACCATCCAACCGAGTCGCCACCCGGTCATCGCGTAGGTCTTGGCAACCCCATTGACCAGGATGGTTTGGTTCGCGAGTTCGGGCACGGCCTGGAGTATCGACACAGCGTGATCACCGTCGTAAACCAGGTTCTGATAAATCTCGTCAGAGATCACCCAGAGACCGTGTTCCAGCGCCCATTGTCCGATTGCGCGAGTCTGTTCCGCGTCATAGACCGCGCCGGTCGGGTTCGACGGCGAAACAAACAACAGCACTTTTGTTCGAGGGGTGCGGGCGGCTTCGAGTTGTTCGACGGTCACGAGGTACCCGTTGTCGGCACCCGCGAAAACGTCCACCGCAACCCCACCCGCGAGTGCGATTACTTCGGGGTAGGTCGTCCAGAACGGGGTCGGCACAATGACTTCGTCACCGTCGTCGAGTAACGCCTGGAATGCTTGGTACACCGCTTGTTTGCCGCCGTTCGTGACGATGACCTGTGAAGCGGACACGGCGATCCCCGAATCGCGCTTGGTTTTCTGGGCGATCGCTTCACGCAGTTCCGGGAGGCCGGCGGCGGGCGTGTATCGGTGATTTTTCGGGTCGATGACCGCGGCCACCGCAGCTTCGACGATGTGTTCGGGCGTCGCGAAGTCCGGTTCGCCCGCACCGTAGGAAATAATCGGGCGCCCCTCGGCCTTGAGCGCTTTGGCTTTCGCGTCTACCTTGAGGGTCGCACTTTCCGCGATTGCGCCGACGCGCTGCGATACTCGTTTTTTCGGTTCCGTCACCTCACCAGAATAGACGGACGGACGCGTTCCGGCGTCGCTTTGGAGAATGGGCTCGGCTGGCATACACTTGGGATTTGGTGCTCAACACCATCGTTCGTCGTGCCGTCGTGGGACTTCGTCCGACGGGTACCACGCACAGGGCGGTGGCTCAATTGGTAGAGCAGCGGTCTCCAAAACCGCAGGTTGCAGGTTCGAGTCCTGTCCGCCCTGCGAATGTCGGCCCACCGACATCCACATTAAATCGAAAGGCAACACCGTGACTGACGAAATCACTCCCGGCACCGTCGCTGCGGGCGGCGAGCGGAGAAAGAGCTTTTTCGGACGCATCGCACAGTTCATGGGCGAGGTTGTCATCGAACTTCGCAAGGTCGTCACCCCGACCCGCAAGGAACTGATCACCTACACGTCGGTCGTGTTGGTCTTCGTCATCATCATGATGGCGATCATTGCAAGCCTCGACATCGTGATCGGGATCTTGATTGGCATGGTTTTTGGCAACGGCCCACTTCCGTGGGAAAACTAACGAATTAAGGATTGATTCTCGTGACGGAAAACCACACTGACGACTCTGACCTGTCGACGACCACCGACGACACCGAGCTCGACCAGTCGCTCGAAGTTCTCGAGGAGACGCCTGACCCCGAAGCCGATGCGATCGTGGATGACGCGTTGGACATCGACTCGGTGGACGAAGCTATCGCGGCGGACGCAGCGACCCACGACGAAGCCGACGTCACCGCGGAACTGCAGGACGCCCCGGTCGTTGACACCGAGCCCGAGGAAGACCCCTACGCCGACTTCAAAAAGGAACTTCGCCGTAAGCCGGGGCACTGGTACGTGGTTCACTCCTACGCGGGCTACGAGAAAAAGGTCAAGACCAACATCGAAAACCGCGTCATCGCGATGAACATGCAGGACGACATCTTTGAGGTCGCTGTTCCCCTCGAAGACATCGTCGACATCAAGAACGGCCAGCGCAAGCTTGTTACGCGCGTTCGAGTCCCCTCGTATGTTCTGGTTCGAATGACACTCAACGAGAACTCGTGGTCGACCGTTCGCCACACGCCGGGTGTCACCGGCTTCGTCGGCAACGCCCACAACCCCATCCCGCTGTCGTTCCAGGACGCCTTTGACATGCTCAAGACGGAAGCCCCCATCGAGGGCGCACGTTCCGCGGGTGGACTCAAGTCGTCGGGCCAGCGTGAAATGACGATTACGACCGATTTCGAAGTCAACGAAACGGTCGGAATCAAGGAGGGTGCGTTCGCTGGACTTCAGGGAACAATCCACGAGATTCACCTCGACACCGGCAAGGTGTCGGTCTTCATCAACGTCTTCGGACGTGACACGGCGGTCGAATTCACTTTCGGTCAGATCGAAAAGCAGTAGCCAGAATTACCACCCGTCGCACAGGGCGCCGGCGTGGGAGCGCGTGACACCCGTCACGCACGACAGTAAGGAAAGAAAATGGCAGCAAAGAAAAAGGTCACCGGCCTCATCAAGCTCCAGATCCAGGCCGGTGCGGCCAACCCCGCACCGCCCATCGGTCCGGCGCTCGGTCAGCACGGTGTCAACATCATGGAGTTCTGCACCGCGTACAACAACGCAACGCAGGACAAGCGTGGAAACGTTATTCCCGTCGAAATCACGGTGTACGAGGACCGCTCGTTCACCTTTATCCTGAAGACCCCGCCCGCAGCCGAGCTCATCAAGAAGGCCGCAGGAGTCGCGAAGGGTTCATCGACACCGCACACCGTCAAGGTCGCCAAGTTGACCAAGGAACAGTTGCGGTCGATCGCCGAGCAAAAGCAGGTTGACCTCAACGCCAACGACGTCGAGGCTGCCGAGAAGATCATCGCCGGCACCGCCCGCTCCATGGGCATCACGGTCGAATAACCCAACTTTCCACAAGCGGGAGAGCCGCCAGGCTCACATTCACCGCGATTCTCTGAAGGAGAAAAAAATCATGGCTAAAAAGTCCAAGGCGTACAACGCCGCAGTTGCTCTTCTGGAAGAAGGCAAGTTTTACAACCCCGTCGAAGCTGTCGACATCGCCAAAAAGACGGGTTCTGCCAAGTTCAACTCGACCGTCGAGGTCGCGCTGAAGTTGGCCGTTGACCCTCGTAAGGCTGACCAGATGGTTCGTGGAACCGTCATGCTGCCCCACGGGACCGGCAAGACCGCTCGGGTCATCGTTTTCGCTACCGGACCCGCGGCCGAAGCGGCCCTCGCTGCCGGAGCGGACGAGGTCGGTGGCGTCGAGCTCATCGACAAGGTCGCTGGCGGATACACGGCGTTCGATGCGGCCGTGTCGACCCCCGAGCTCATGGGTCAGGTCGGTCGTCTCGGAAAGGTACTGGGACCTCGAAACCTCATGCCGAACCCCAAGACGGGAACCGTTACACCGGACCCGGCGAAGGCTGTGACCGAAATCAAGGGCGGAAAAATCGAGTTCCGTGTCGACAAGCACTCCAACGTTCACTTCATCGTGGGCAAGGCGTCCTTCTCGGCCGATCAGCTCGGCGATAATTTCCGTGCGGCGTTGGATGAAGTACAGCGTTTGAAGCCGTCGTCGGCCAAGGGTCGCTACATCCAAAAGGCGACCATTTCGACGACGTTCGGTCCCGGGATCCCTCTCGACATCAGCGCGCTCTAAGCTCGTTCTTCACAATCGCCTCGGTTTCGGCCGGGGCGATTGTGTGCGTTCTCACGCGCACCTTAGAGTTTGTTTGGCTAATTCATAGAAAAAGCACCACACTGGAATTGTGAACAAAGACACAGTTGCTCTGGTGAAACCGGACGGTAATCCCGTCCGCGCTCTCGTGGTTGACGACGAACCCTCGATCTCGGAACTTGTGTCGATGGCACTTCGTTACGAAAAATTCGACGTCCGAACCGCGGCGAGCGGACAGGCGGCGGTATCTCAGGCGAAAGAATTCCAGCCGGACATTATCGTCCTCGACATCATGCTGCCCGACTTTGACGGGCTCGAGGTCATGCGGCGTATTCGTGCCGATAACGCCGACGTTCCGGTGCTGTTCCTCACGGCAAAAGACTCCGTCTCCGATCGAGTGGTCGGGCTAACCGCCGGAGGCGACGATTACGTCACCAAGCCATTTTCGGTTGAGGAACTTGTCGCCCGCATTCGGGGAATCGTTCGCCGTTCGCTCGTGGCGAGTGAAGTGCGTGAAGACCCGGAAATCTCGGTGGGCGATTTGGTTCTTAACGAGGAAACCTACGAGGTTTTCCGGGGCGGCACGAAGGTGGACTTGACCGCGACCGAGTTTGAGCTTCTGCGGTACCTTATGCGCAACCCGAAGCGCGTTTTGTCGAAATCGCAGATTCTCGATCGGGTCTGGTCCTACGACTTCGGCGGCCGCTCGTCGATTGTCGAAATTTACATTTCGTATCTGCGAAAGAAAATCGACACACTCGGTCCCGCGATGATTCACACGGTGCGCGGTGTCGGTTACGTGCTGCGACCAGCGGAGTAACCGGTGTTCGACCGCTGGCCGTTACGAAAACGCCTCATTGTTTCCAGTGCTGCTCTGACTGCCGTAGCCGGAATTCTTATTGGCGGTGCGACGATGGTGGGAATTCGTGCTTATCTCATCGGCCAACTCGACGAAGAATTAGTCTCGGCCGCGCAGCGCTTCAACTCACCCGGGCAGGGTCGAGGAGAGTTCGGTGAACGACTTACCGGACCGGGAACGGCTGTGGGGACGGTGCTCGCAGCAATTGGCGCCGACGGTCAGGCTTCTGCGATTTACCTCGACGACCGTGCCGCGCCGCAAGCGTTTAGCGCTGTGCAATTGGCGGACATACCCACATCCGGGTGGGGAAACGGGATCCGGGACGTTCGGATTCGCGATTCCGGGTCCTATCGCATGGCGTCGGTCGGGACTTCACAGGGATCCACCATCGTGATGGGTTTACCGACCAGTGCCATCAATCGGGTCATCGGGCGAATCGGAACATTTCTTGGGTTCCTCGTTTTTGGAATCGTTGTCATCGTTGTCCTCGCAGGGCGAAAGAGCGTCGACCTTGCGCTTCGACCTCTCGAACGAATGCGGGAAACGGCGCAACGGGTTTCTGGTTTGAACCTGGCGGTCGGTGATGCGACCTTGAGTGAACGCGTCGCGGTGGACGAGCCCGACACCGAAGTGGGACATCTGGGTCAGGCGTTCAACCACATGCTCGACAACGTCGACGAGGCGTTGACCGCTCGGCGGGACAGCGAGGCAAAGGTTCGACAGTTCGTCGCCGACGCCAGCCATGAACTGCGCACACCGCTCACAGCAATTCGCGGATATTCCGAACTCACGCGACGTCAGGAAATGGGTATGAGTGCTGATTTGCGGCACTCACTCGATCGCATTGAATCCGAATCCATTCGGATGACAGCGCTTGTCGAGGACCTCTTGTTGCTGGCACGGCTTGACGAAGGACTGGACTTCGACCTCACCCGAATAGATGTTGCCAAACTTGCCAAAGACGCCGTGACTGATGCCCAAGTGGCGTCGCCAGGTCACGAATGGAAAGTGAAAACAGCGCGCGGTGCCACGATTGTCGCGGATCGAAACCGTTTTTATCAAATCCTCGTGAATCTGTTGGCCAACGCTCGAACCCACACACCAGCCGGTACGGTTGTGTCGACCAGCGTAGAGACAACGGCGGACTCGGTGGTCATTACGGTGGCCGATAACGGCCCGGGGATTCCCGAGGAAATCAGGGAGTCACTGTTCGAGCGTTTTGCCCGCGCGGACACCTCGCGTGCACGATCGACGGGTTCGACCGGATTGGGGCTCGCCATCGTGGATGGATTGGTTCGCGCCCACAAGGGGACGATTGTTGTGGAAAGCGAGCCGGGGAACACCCGATTCGTTGTGACCATCCCTCGGGCACCAGTCACTTGATTTGCACTGAGGTTGCTCGGCGGGGTAGTGTGGGAAAACCGAAGACCGCTGGATTTCTCGAGCACACGCCCGAGAACGAAGTCTCACCCCGGTGAGGACCCGCGCAGGCGAATGAAGTTCCCCAGCCAAGGCTGTTTGACTCCGTGCGTTTGCGCCGGAGTTTTTTCATTTCCCGCGGTCGCCGGCCCATCCAAACACAAGGAGCACCATGGCGAACAAGGAAGCAACAATCGCCGAGATTTCGGACGCAATCCGAAACTCGAGCGGTGTACTGCTCACCGAGTACCGCGGACTCACGGTCGCGCAGTTGAAAGAACTGCGCGGAAATCTCCGTGGAAACGCGTCGTACGCCGTGGTGAAGAACACGCTGGCCAAGCGGGCGTTCAACGCGGAAGGCATCAACTCGTTTGATGCGGAACTCGTCGGACCGACCGCTATCGCTTTCGTTCACGGTGACACTGTCACCGCTGCGAAAGCCCTGCGTGACTTTGCCAAGGCAAACACTGCCCTCGTCCTGAAGGGTGGCTATTTCGATGGCGCGCCCCTCACTGCGGACGAAGTCAACAAACTCGCCGACTTGGAATCCCGAGAGGTCCTGCTTGCCAAGCTTGCAGGTGCCGTCAAGGCTTCACTGTTCGGCGCTGCATACATGTTCAACGCACCGCTTGCGCAGGCCGTTCGCGCGGTCGATGCATTGCGTCAGAAGCAGGAAAACGCGTAACTAGCGCGTTTTTGATTACACGAAAAACAAGGAGACAATCATGGCTAAGCTCAGCGCGGATGACCTCATTGAGGCATTCAAGGAGCTCTCGCTCATCGAACTCTCGGACTTCGTCAAGAAGTTTGAAGAAGTATTCGAAGTAACCGCCGCAGCACCCGTTGCCGTTGCCGCTGCACCCGCAGCCGGTGGCGCTGCTGGTGGCGGCGACGCCGCAGAAGAGAAGGACTCGTTCGATGTCGTCCTCGAAGCTTCGGGCGACAAGAAGATCCAGGTCATCAAGGAGGTCCGTGCACTCACGAACCTCGGCCTCGGAGAAGCCAAGGCTCTCGTTGATGGCGCACCCGCGACCATCCTCGAAG
>JANRET010000105.1:13888-16400 GCA_030725885.1 Microbacteriaceae bacterium
GCAAAGAAGCAGCGGAAAAGGCCAAGGCAACCATCGAGGAAGCCGGCGGAACCGTCACGCTCAAGTAGGTTTCGACCTACCCTTTCGGGGTGTCACCTTCGGGTGGCACCCCGTTTTTCGTGCCGTTGGCGGGGTCAGCTAGAAGCCCCGTCGCGACCGACCTGTTGCCAGGACGAACCTGCAACGAACCCGACCTTTTCGTACAGTGCCAGTGCGCCCGTTTCGTTTCCGGTGTCGACCGACAATTCGAGCTGTTCATATCCCTTGGTCGCGGAGTACGCGCAGGCGTGGCGAAGGAGGAATTCACCGAGCCCTCGGCCCCGATGAGACTTTGCCACCCCGAGGTGATTGACGAAACCGAAGTTGTCCTCCACCAGTTCGTCCGAACATTCGACGTACCCGACCGCGTTGTCTTTTTCATCAAGGAGCAGAAAATTCCCCGCGACATCGAGCCCAACGATGTCGATGACGAGTTTCTTCCAGCCGTCGAAAGGGCGGGGGACGAAACCGAAATGCTCACTGAACGCATCCAGATGCAGAGCGTGCCACTGACGAAGTTGGGCATCAGAGCTAACGTCGATCGTGGCCAATCGATATCCGTCCGGAACCGCCAGGAACGGTCGATTCACCAACGGGGCGCGCATTTGCCAATACGTGCGAACCGGAGTGAAACCGTGCCGCGCCCACGCCGCGATAAGGTCCGCGTCCTTGGTATTGACTCCGGGCAGTGCCTTCCAATCGGGGAAATCCCGCTCGAGTACCTCGACCGCAAAATCCACTGCCTCGTCCAGCACCTCGCCCGTCGAGTAAACATCGGTGTACAGCGTTTTCTTGATGGAATCGGGGTTCATCCCGAGAAACGCTGCCAGAATCCCGTCGGCTCTCTCCCACACGAACGACTCGGTCGGATCGATTATTCCCTTGATCAACTGCCCGGCCATCTCAGTACTGGTGATGCCCGCCTCGTCGTCGAAGGACTTTTCATGTTGGGTGACAAGCTGTGCGATTGCCTTAGCGTCGCTGTCGACGGCGTGTCGGCACGTTGCCATTTAGCGGGGGTCCATCTCGCGCAGACCCCACGCCTGACCGTATCCACCGTCGGATTCAGCGGCTGCCATCAGGTCGAGGAACGGTTTCGCGTCGAACGCCTCGGGACCGAGCACGCCGGCGCCCGACCACTGGCCCGTCGCCAGTAACTCGAGGGCGATGACCGGGTTTAGTGCGGTCTGCCACACGACACACTGGCTGTCGTATTCCGCCATCGTCCACTCGTTATCGGACACGTGGTAGATGTACACCTCGCGCGGTGTTCCGTCTTTACCTTTTCCGGTTACCCACACACCGGCGCACGTCTTGCCTTTCATGCGTGGGCCGATGGTGGCGGGGTCGGGAAGGGCGGCCGCAACGACATCGCGTGGCGATACTTCGACCGGCCCGTTGGCGCTACGGACGCGAATCGGCTCGTTCGAATCGAGGTGGAGGCTGTGGAGGGTTTTCAGCACCCCGATGAATTCGTCACCCAGGCCGTATTTGAAGGTCACACGTTTCGCCGGCAGCCAGCGCGGCATCATTAGGACTTCTTCGTGCTCGACGTTCACGCACTCGACCGGGCCGATTCCCTCGGGGAAGTCGAACACTTCGGGCTCGCTGAACGGCGGGGTCGTAAACCACCCGCGGTCTTTCTCCCAGATGACGGGCGGATTTAGGCACTCTTCGATGGTGGTCCAAATACTAAAACTGGGAGCGAAAATCTCGTTGCCCTCGTCATCAAACACGACGAGGTTTGCGCCGTCGCGAGTGCCCAGCTCATCGACCTCGCTGAACAGGTGATCGACCGCGTAACGCGCGAAGACGTTGGACATGCCCGGTTCCACGCCGATACCAACCAGAGCCAACTGGTCAGACTTTTCCCACTCCGCCGAGACGGCGAACTGCTCGTCGCCCAACTTGACGCCGACTTCGCTGTAGGGATTGGTTGGGTGGGGATGGGACAGGCTCATCGCCATGTCGAGATAGTTCGCTCCGGCCGCTTTCGCACCAGCGAAAATCGCCTGCACAAATTTGGGTTCGACCGCGTTCATCACGTGGGTTGCGGAATGCTTGCGCGCGACATCGGCGACGACATCGGGATTAGACGCATCGATGTGGTCGGCCACGAACTTTGCCGCCACCGCATCGCCGTGTTTGGAGCGAATCCACTCGATGGTTTGCTCGGCACGGGACTTGTCATAATCGGTGACGACGATGGTTTCGTAGAAGTCGCGGCGAGCGGCGATTTTGGCGATCGCGTCGCCAACGCCCCCGGCACCCACAAGAAGGATTCGCATGTCTATAAGATTACCTTTCCGTCCATCGTGACGGGCAAAAACCACGGCGAGGTGAACGGTATGCTTGTGTGGTTGCCTCGGCAACGCAGGAGAATTCGCCTAGTGGCCTATGGCGCCAGCTTGGAAAGTTGGTTGGGTGCAAGCCCTCGGGGGTTCGAATCCCCCATTCTCCGCCAGCAACTCCC
>JANRET010000106.1:0-15802 GCA_030725885.1 Microbacteriaceae bacterium
GAGTCGACATTGACCCCGCCACATTTCGAACCAAACTGAAATTGAAGGGCTCACGATCAGCGACACTGTTCCTGACGCGAGCGGGCGACGGACGAACGGCGATTATCGCCGAACGGATTCGCTAAACCCGAATCGTCTGCACGGGCATCGTCGAGTCAACCGCGAAGTCAAGGTCGGACGGCGTGATCCCGCGTTCGACGAGGTGCGCTCCGAGGGCCGCGATCATGGCACCGTTATCGGTGCACAACGACAGTGGTGGGACCCGCAATTCAATCCCGTGTTCAGCGCACCGCTCGGCCGTGAGGGCACGGATTCGTGCATTCGCGGCCACTCCACCGCCGAGCAGCAACCGCGGCACACCGTATTCGAGGCAGGCGTCAACGGCCTTGCGCGTGAGCACATCGGCCACGGATTCGCGAAAGCTTGCTGCGACATCCGCAACGGACACGTCGTTCGTGGTTTCCACGTAACGGGCGACCGCGGTCTTGAGACCGGAAAACGAAAAGTCGTAGCGGTGGTGAACGAGATCTTTGGGCAGAGTCAACCCGCGCGGAAAGCGGATCGCGGCCGGGTCGCCGTCAACCGCGACGCGATCGATGTGGGGGCCGCCGGGGTACGGCAGCCCGAGCAGACGCGCAACCTTATCAAACGCCTCGCCCGCCGCGTCGTCGAGTGTTTCACCGAGCAGTTCGACGTCCGTCGCGAGATCACGCACGAGCAAGAGGGACGTGTGCCCCCCGCTGACGAGCAGAGCCACTGTGGGAAGTTCGATGCTCTGACCATCAGCGCGAAGAACATCGGCTCCGACATGGCCGACCAAATGATTGACGCCGTAGAGCGGTTTCCCGAGCGACACGGCGAGCGCCTTGGCCGCGCCAACTCCCACCATTAGCGCCCCCGCAAGCCCCGGTCCCGCCGCGACGGCGATGGCATCGAGATCGTGGAGACGGATGTTGGCCTCGCGAACCGCGGCCTCAATCGTTCCGCGCAACGCCTCGAGGTGAGCGCGAGCCGCGATCTCGGGGACTACACCGCCGAACACCGCGTGCTGATCCATGCTCGAGGCGATGACGTTCGCCAACAGGGTGTTCCCGCGCACAATTCCGACACCGGTTTCGTCGCAACTGGATTCGATTCCCAGAACCAGCGGTTCGGTCATGATGTCACCTCACGTCGCATGACAAACGCATCGACACCAGCGGGTTGATAGTACCCGGGCCTCGTCGCAATGGTGTGGAAACCGCGGGAGGCATACAACGACTGGGCTGCTCCATTGTCGGCGCGGACCTCGAGCATGATTGCGGTCGCGTGGCGCGATTCACACCACGACAACAGCGCGTCAAGCAGAGCCGCACCAAGTCCTTCGCCCTGGTGCGCCTCGACCACGGCGATGTTCTGGATATCGGCGACGTCATTCCCAGGCAAGTGTTGCGCGATGGCGTAACCCGTGATGACCCCGCCGCTCTCGGTCACCAGAAAATGGGCGAAAGAACTGCGAAGGTCATCTTCGAGTTTGTCCCGCGGCCAGGCGTCATCGGGAAAAATTTGGCGCTCGAGTGCAACAACGGCATCGAGGTCGCCGGCGGTCGCCATGCGCGGGGTCATCCCGACACCCGCTTGGGCCCGTTGCCCGGCGTCGCGTCCGGTGCACGCAGGTACAGGGGCGTCAACGACTTCAGGTCGTCGCCCCGCTCGATTCGGTTGAGCGCGGCCGTCGCCAGCAGTGCGGCGGAAATCGTGGTCGCCCGCACCTCGGGAAATTCACTTAGATCAACGTCGTCAGCCAACATGCCCTCGGTGGTGAGACCCGGGCCACTCACCGCAATCCCATCGCGGTATGTGGTCCATGCCAGTTCGCGGCGGCGAACATCAGTCACGACGGCGCACGAACCTCGCGCTACGGCAACCGCGTCGTGGCTGGATATGCCGTGAATGGGCACATCTCGTCCGAGAGCGAAGGTGATTCCGGCGGCGATGCCCACGCGCAAGCCGGTGAACGGCCCTGGGCCGAGACCGACAACTACCGCCGTGACCGCGTCGGGGGTGACACCGCAGTCCGCCAGGACGCGCTCGATGAACACTCCGATGTGCTCTGCATGGCTACGGGTGTCCTCGGTGGCCGCTTCGGCGACGATCCCGCCCCCGACCAGGGCGACACTCGTGCCCGCGGACGTATCAATCGCGAGAATCACGCCGAGACACCTCGTCCGAGAGCCGCAACCAGTTCGTTTCCGCGAGGTCCGACCGCGTGAAGTGTCGCCGTCCGCGTTTCGTCGTCCGCCGAATGCGAACGGTCGATCGCGATCTCTAACCATTCGTCCACAACAGCCTCGAGCATCCCCCGACCCCATTCGACCACCGAAATTGACCGGTCCCAATCGATGTCGAGGTCGGCCAACTCGCTCGCGTTGACCAGCCGATAGGCATCCACGTGGACAAACGGCACACCGTCCGCCCGCGGATGAGTTCGTGCGACCACGAACGTGGGGCTCGTCACCGTTCCCCGAACCGCTAACTCACGTCCGAGCCCGCGGCTGAACGTTGTCTTGCCCGCACCCAGTTCACCCGTCAGGCACACGACATCCCCTGCCCGCAACAACCGCGCGACCCGAGCACCCAGGTTCTCCATGTCGTTGGCACTGGGAATGGTGATCACGATTGCTCGAATCGTGCGACTCGACTGCCGATGCCCGTCGCAATGTCGTAGGTGATGGTGTCTGCCCATTCTGCCCAGTCCGCCACGCTCGGAGTCCCGCCCTGGGGGTCCCCCCACAGCCCGACCGCATCGCCCTCGGTGACGACGTCATCACCGACATCGACCACGAACTGGTCCATGGCGATGGTGCCAACCACCGGATAACGCTTTCCGCGGATTTCAACCTGAGCCCGACCCGTCGCCGCGCGCGGCACACCATCGGCGTACCCTGCGGACACGAGCGCCACGGTCGTTTCCGTCGACGCGACCCAGCGCAAGTTATACGAAACGCCATCACCCGGTTGCAGGCGTTTGATGTTGATGACCGAGGCCTCGAATCGCATCGCGGGCGTCAGGCCAAGGTCGCTATGTTCGGGTGTGGGGGCGAGCCCAAAGGCAGCAACCCCGAATCGAACCATCGTGAACCGCAGCGAAGGGTGGTCGAGGGCCGCCGCAGACGCGGCGAGGTGCAGGTGGGTCGGTGTTACCCCGTGCGCCGCGAGGAGCTCCTGGGCATGAACAAAACGTTCGGCTTGGCCCAGGTCCGCTTCACGCGACGCCCCCGAAACGTGCGACATCAAACCGTCGATTCGGAGGTCACCACGATGATGGGCATCGACTGCCCGCTCAATAAACTCGGCAAGACCCGACCGCCCCATGCCGTTTCGACCCAGCCCGGTGTCGACCTTGAGGTGGACGGATGCCCCGCCCACCGCAGCGACGCGTTCGAGCTGATTTAGTGTGGACACTCCGATTGCGACGCTCGCCCGAACCGCAGAGCCGAAGTCGTCATCGACGGCGTGAAGCCATGCGAGAATCGGGGCGTCGATTCCGGCGGTGCGAAGGAACAGGGCTTCGTCGATATCGGCGACGCCAATCCACGTCGCACCTCCCGCCAGGGCTGCGCGGGCCGACAATTCAGCCCCGTGCCCGTATCCGTTCGCTTTGACCACGACCATGGTGTCCCGCGCGGGCGCGAGTTCCCGAAGTCGCTCGACGTTCGCGGTGATTGCCGATGCGGAAACGTACAGCCTCCGTAATGGGGTACTCATCGCTCTTCCGCAATCACGCTGGCCGTCGCAACGCCCGCGTCGTGACTGAGGGACAAGTGAAAGGTCAATCCCAACCGATCGAGGTGGGCCGCGGTCTCGCCGGTGATGGTGAAGGTCGGGCGCCCCTCATCTCGCGCCACGTCGATGTCAGTCCACGAGACGCCCTCGCTTCCACCGAGCGCCTTAATCAACGCTTCTTTCGCCGCGAATCGAGCCGCGAGCGATTCGATGGGCAGTTCGCGTTCACTCGGTGCAAATAAACGGTCTCGAAGTCCCGGAGTGCGCTCGAGCGACGACGCGAATCGAGCGATGTCGACAACGTCAATTCCGTGCCCGGCGATCGCCATCGTTTATTCCACCGTGACGGATTTAGCCAGGTTGCGGGGTTGATCGACATCGAGTCCCTTTGCGGCGGCGAGTTCCATGGCGAAAATGTGCAACGGAACAACAGCCAGAATCGGTTCGATGAAACTGGATGCCAACGGGATGGTGATGACCTCGTCGGCGTAGGGCAAGACCGCGGCATCGCCCTGTTCGGCGATTGCAATCACCCGTGCACCGCGGGCACGAATCTCTTGGATGTTTGACACGACTTTGGCGTGCAGCGACTTCGGGTCGCGCGGACTAGGCACAATCACGAACACGACTTGACCCGGTTCGATGAGGGCAATCGGTCCGTGCTTCAGTTCACCCGCCGCAAAACCTTCCGCGTGAATGTAGGCGAGTTCCTTCAGTTTGAGCGCCCCCTCCAACGCGATTGGGTATCCGACGTGTCGACCGAGCAACAGGATTGCTTGGGTGTCCGCCATCCACTTCGCCAACGTCTGAAGCCGTTCACCGTGTTTCAGTACCGTCTCGATCATTGCTGGCGTCGCTTCGAGATCTCGGACAATCGAGGCCAGCATCGCCCTGTCCCCCTTGCCGTTGGACTGCGCGATCGATATCCCCAGCAGGTACAGGGCCGTGACCTGAGCCACAAAAGCTTTCGTCGAGGCGACGGCGACTTCGGGCCCGGCGTGGGTGTAAATCACCGCGTCCGATTCCCGCGGGATTGTTGCGCCCTGCGTGTTACAGATCGACAGCGTTCGGGCGCCGACCTCGCGCGCGTACTTGACCGCCATCAGGGTGTCCATCGTTTCACCGGATTGACTGACGGACACAATCAACGTACGGTCAGAAATCACGGGTTCGCGATAACGGAACTCGTGGCTCAATTCGACGTCCACCGGGATTCGCGCCCACTGCTCGAGCGCGTACTTGCCGACGAGTCCCGCATAGGCCGCGGTGCCACAGGCGATGATGATGATTCGTTCGATATCGCTGAAATCGGTTGGGTCAAACCCGGCGATTTGCACCTCACCGTCCTTGATTCGCCCTCGAATCGTGTCGGCGACCGCGGCCGGCTCTTCGCTGATTTCCTTGGCCATGAAAGACCGCCATCCACCCTTGTCCGCTGCGGACACATCCCAGGTGACGGTGAATGGTTCGGGTGCGACAGAATTGCCATCAAAATCGATGACCGAAACGTCATCCTTCGTGATGGTGACAATCTGGTCCTGTCCGATTGCCAACGCATCGCTCGTGTATTCGATGAACGCGGCGACATCACTGCCGAGAAAGTTTTCGCCCTTTCCCAGCCCAATGACGAGAGGCGAATTACGGCGAGCACCCACGACAACTCCGGGTGAATCCTCGTGCACCACGAGAAGTGTGAAGGCACCGCTGAGTTTGGCGACCACCGCCCGCATCGCTTCTGTCAGGTTGGCCGTGCGATGATATTCACGCGCAACCAGGTGGGCAGCGACCTCGGAATCCGTTTCCGAGATGAATTCCACGCCAGCCGAGGCGAGTTCGGCTTTGAGTTCGGCAAAGTTCTCGATGATGCCGTTGTGAATCAGAGCAAGTTTTCCGCCGTCGGCCAGATGAGGATGGGCGTTCACATCGTTGGGGGCGCCGTGGGTTGCCCAACGGGTGTGCCCAATGCCGGTGTGTCCGTCATCCAGCGGATTGGCGACGAGTTCGTCGCGAAGAGTTTGCAGTTTTCCCGATCGTTTTCGAGTCTGCAGATCGTCCGAGATGATGGCGACGCCAGCGGAGTCATATCCGCGGTACTCGAGGCGACCGAGCCCCCCGAGAAGGACCTCTTGCGAGCCCCGTGGCCCGACGTAACCGACAATCCCGCACATGGTCGCAAGTCTAACCGCCCCGCGAGCAGAGTATCGTAGACCAAATGGCAGACGGTACTTTCGGGCTCACCCCGTTCCACGAGATTCCCCGTCAACGGTGGGCTGCGCTGTCGTCATCGTTGGGTTCGACGCTGTCGGCGGGTGAGATCGAACGAATTCGCGGTTTGGGTGATTCGCTCGATCTCGACGAGGTCGAAAGCATCTATATCCCCTTAACCAGCCTGCTGTCGCGCTATGCGCGAGCGGCGCGACAAACGCACGCGGATACGGCACAGTTCCTCGGCATTACGCAGCCCCACACGCCGTACATCATCGGAGTGGCGGGAAGCGTCGCGGTTGGAAAATCCACTGTGTCACGGCTATTGCGCGAATTGCTGTCTCGAGACCCGGAAACCCCGCACATTGCTTTGATTACAACGGACGGCTTCCTCTACCCCAACGCGGAACTTACTCGGCGGGGAATTCTTCACCGCAAGGGTTTCCCCGAATCGTACGATCGCAGGGCCCTGCTGCGTCTTGTGACCGACCTGAAGTCGGGGGCAGAGACCGTTCGTGCCCCCGTGTATTCGCACCTGTCGTATGACATCGTTCCCGGCGAATCGGTCGAGGTGTCACGCCCGGACATCCTCATCGTCGAAGGTCTCAACGTGTTGCAGCCACCGGCCGCGGGACAATCCATCGCGATTTCCGACCTGTTCGATTTTTCCATCTATGTCGACGCCCGCACCTCGGACATCGAATCGTGGTACGTCAATCGGTTTCTCGCTCTCCAGACGGGCGCATTTGCGGACGAACGCTCGTATTTCCACAAATACGCGTCGTTGACGCCCGATGAAGCGGTCGCCGAGGCGACCGAGATTTGGAAGACGATTAACGAACCGAATCTCGTTGAGAACATCGCACCGACCAGGCCCCGCGCGACGCTGGTGCTGAAAAAGGACCGCGATCACACCGTGTCCACGGTGCTCTTGCGCAAAATCTAGAGCGCGAGTCGTTCCCGAACCAGGTCGGCAATTCGCGTCGCAACGCTTTCGGCGTTTTCCTGGGTCGCCGCTTCGACCATGATGCGAACGAGGGGTTCGGTCCCCGACGGACGCAACAGGATCCGACCTGTGTCCCCCAGTTCCGATTCCAGTTCGGCGACCAGAGCGGAAATCGTCGAGTCCGAGGCCAGCTTGGTCAGGTCAACCCCGGCCACATTGACCAGAATCTGTGGAAGCGCCGTCATCACCGCGGCGAGTTCGGCAATGGTTTTGCCGGTTCGCGCCATTTCAGCGGCCAATTGGAGTCCGGTGAGCAGTCCGTCGCCCGTGGTCGAGTGGTCGGCGAAGATGATGTGTCCCGATTGTTCACCACCAAAGTTGTAGTGGCCCGATTCCATGTCTTCGAGGACGTACCGGTCGCCGACGGATGATCGCCTCAACGCTATTCCGTGACTCTCCAGCGCGATCTCGAGTCCAAGATTGCTCATCACCGTCGCAACTACGGTCGAATGTGCCAATTTCCCCTGGCGATTCAACGACACCCCGAGGATGGCCATGATGTGGTCACCGTCGATGACGTTCCCCGCGGAATCCACTGCGAGACATCGATCGGCGTCTCCGTCGTGGGCGATGCCCAAATCGGCGCCCGTATCAATTACGGTCTGTTGCAACAGGGCGAGGTCGGTGGATCCGCACCCTTCGTTGATATTGAGACCGTCCGGGTCGCTTCCGATGACCGTCACCTGAGCGCCCGCGTCCTTGAACGCACGAGGCGAAATCCCCGCCGCCGCGCCATGAGCACAATCGATGACGACGTGAAGCCCCGCAAGTGACTGGTTGACCGTCGCCAAGAGATGAACCACGTAACGGTCTTCGGCGTCGGCGAAACGACGAATGCGTCCGACTCCGCCACCCGTCGGTAACAGTTTCGGTCCCGTCAGGGCTTTCTCGATGCGCTGTTCGACGATGTCCGGAAGTTTGGTTCCACCATAGGAAAAGAACTTGATACCGTTGTCCGCCGCATGATTGTGCGAGGCGGAAATCATGACTCCGAAGTCTGCGCGAATATCCTTGACGAGAAACGCCGCCGCCGGTGTCGGCAAGATTCCGGCATCCAGCACGTCAATTCCCGAACTGGCCAAACCTGCAGACACGGCCGCCGCTAAAAACTCTCCCGAGATGCGAGGATCTCGCGCGACAATCGCACGCGGCTTACGCCCCTCGCGCCGAACTTCATCGGCGTGCCGACCCTGTGTGAGAACCTGCGACGCCGCTTGCGCGAGGTGCAAAGCCAAATCGGCCGTGAGCTCGTGATTGGCAAGCCCGCGAACACCATCGGTCCCAAAGAGACTCGACATCGGCGAACGACCGATTAACGCTTCGAGTACTGAGGAGCCTTACGAGCCTTCTTGAGACCGTACTTCTTGCGCTCCTTGATGCGGGAGTCACGCGAGAGGAACCCGGCCTTCTTCAAGGTCGCACGGTTGTTCTCGGTGTCAATCTCGTTCAGCGATCGAGCGATACCGAGGCGCAATGCGCCGGCTTGACCCGAGGGGCCTCCACCCGAAATTCGGGCGATGACGTCATAAACCGCACCCAGCTCGAGCACCGCGAAGGGCGACTTGATGAGTTGCTGGTGAAGTTTGTTGGGGAAGTATTCCTCGATGGTTCGACCGTTGACGGTCACAACACCGGTGCCGGGAATGAGGCGCACGCGGGCGATTGCTTCCTTGCGACGCCCGACGGCTGCGCCGGCGACCGAGAGTTTGAGTTTCGGCGCTGTGGCAGCCGAGGTGGTGGTTTCGCTAATTTTCGCCATGACTTAATCCTTTACTGAGCGCTTACTGCGCAACCTGGTCAAATGTGTAGGGCTTGGGCTGCTGAGCCGTGTGAGGGTGCTCGGGACCCGCATAGACCTTGAGCTTGCGGAACTGGTCGGCTCCGAGAGAGTTCTTGGGAAGCATTCCGCGAATCGCCTATTCCACCGCGCGTGTTGGGTGCTTTTCGAGCAGTTCCGAATACTAGACGGCCGTGAGCTTCTGGGTCAGCTTGGATCCCGTCAACGCGACCTTTTCGGCGTTGATAATGATGACGAAGTCACCCATGTCCATGTGAGGAGCAAAGGTTGGCTTGTGCTTGCCGCGCAGCAAAACCGCCGCGTGCGAAGCGAGACGGCCGAGGACAACGTCCGCGGCATCGATGATAATCCATTCCCGCTTGATGTCAGCGGGCTTGGGTGAAAATGTACGCGTCACAGTCGTAGTGCTTTCGGTTAAAGTGTTCGTGAATCCCGCTCCGGTGAGGCTTTCTAAGGAAAGAACTCGGTGGAGGGCTCAACCAGGCGCCCGGTCGGGCACCAAGTGTCAAGACTACAAGGGTTTCCCGATTCGGTCAAACCGGTGGGCGGCGGGCACGCGACAGTTCCGCCCGACGGCCCACTTCGTCGTCTGGCGGATAGCCAACCTCCACCAGCGTCAAGCCGTGCGGAGGTATGACGATAAACGCCGAGGTGCGAGTTCGGTTGTCCCGAAGCTCCACCGCGTCGGCAACCTCGAGCCGACCCCGCCCCACGGCAATGCACATGCCCACGAGATTTCGCACCATGTTGTGGCAGAACGCGTCCGCCTGGATTGTCGCGACGAGCGTCCCATCGGGGTCGCGGCGCCACGAAAAGATCTGCAACTCCCGAACCCTAGTTGCACCCGGTCGTGGCCGGCAATAGGTCGTCCAGTCATGAAGTCCCAGAATCGACGCTGCCGCTGCATTCATGAGGTCGAGTTGGAGGTGATCGTCGACCCAATATGTCAGGTTGCGGGTTCGCGGGTCGCGCTGCGAGACGTCATCCGAGATCCGATATTCGTACCGGCGATACAACGGCGAATACCGTGCATCGAACCCGTCGGGTGCCACGACAACAGATCGCACGTGGAGCGGGCCCGCTTTCAGAAGAGAGTTGAGGCGGCGGCGCAAGGAATCGGGGTCGACCGCATCATGCACATCGACGTGAGCGACCTGACCCGTCGCGTGCACACCAGCATCGGTTCGTCCCGCCACCGTGGTTTGAATAGCGTCGAGCCGCAAAATCGTGGCGAGCGCCCCGTCCAATTCCCCCTGGACCGTGACGAGGTTCGGTTGTTTCGCCCACCCGGCGAAGTCGGTACCGTCATACGAGAAGTCGATGCGCAGTCTCATGGAATTCCTCTATTAACAACGAAAGACCCGAGGATTTCCCCCGGGCCATTCGCCATCACACTATTTGGTGTCGCCCTCGGCGTCCGCCGCGGCGGCATCGCCCGCGGAAACCTCTGCCTCGGGGGTCTCGTCTGCCACCGGAGTTTCGTCCGCAACAGTCGCTTCAACAACCTCGGTTACCGGGGCCGTTTCGACCATCTCAGCGGCGTTCGATTCGTTCTCGAGAGCATCGATTTCGACAGCCGTTTCTTCCGCGACATCCGCGGCGGCGGGCTTGGCCACTGGGGCCGACGCAGCAGCGGCTGCAGCCGTCTTCTTGGCCGACTTCGGCTTGGGGTTCACGGGTTCGAGAACGAGTTCGATCTGCGCCATCGACGCGTTGTCACCCTTGCGGAATCGCGTCTTCGTGATGCGGGTGTAACCGCCTTCACGAAGTTCGACCTGCGGCGCAATAACCGCAAACAGCTCGTGAGTGGCGTCCTTGTTCCGCAGAATCGAGAGAACGCGACGACGAGCGTGAAGGTCTCCGCGCTTTCCGAACGTCACGAGACGCTCGGCGAGCGGGCGAAGGCGCTTGGCTTTCGTCTCCGTTGTCTCGATCGACTTGTGCGTGAACAGTGCAACCGCGAGGTTCGCGAGCATCAGTCGTTCGTGGGCCGGTCCGCCTCCGAGGCGTGGTCCCTTAGTGGGCTTGGGCATGTGGTGGTTCTCCTGTCAAATGCGAGCGCGACGGCACCCGCAAGGCGGTTATTTTTCGTCGGCCTCAAAATAGTGAGCCGAATCCGTTCCCGGAACTCCGTCCTTGAGTTGCAGTTCGCGTTCCGCGAGCTTCTCGAGGACCTCATCGACCGACTTCTGTCCGAAGTTGCGGATGTTCATGAGTTGGTGTTCAGTGAGGTTGACCAATTGGGCGAGGGTATTGATTCCTTCGCGCTTGAGGCAATTGAACGAACGGACGGTGAGGTCGAGTTCCTCGATTCGAATATCGAGTCCTTCGCCGGTCACGACAACCTCGTAACGCGGTCCGATTTCGATACCTTCCGCTTCGAGGTTGAGTTCGCGCGCGAGCCCGAACAGTTCCACCAAAGTTCCACCCGCGGACGCGACGGCATCCCGAGGAACAATGGACGCTTTCGTTTCGACATCAATCACGAGTTTGTCGAAGTCGGTGCGCTCTCCGGCACGAGTTGCCTCGACGCGGTAGGTCACCCGCAGCACGGGGGAATAGATGGAGTCAATCGCGATGGTTCCGATCGGAGCGCCAGCGATTTTGTTTTGGTCAACCGAGACATAACCACGGCCGCGCTCGATCGTGAGCTCGATCTCGAGGTTTCCCTCTTTGGACAGCGTTGCGATGTGCAATTCTGGGTTGTGGATTTCCACACCTGCCGGAGCGGTGATATCCGCCGCGGTGGCCGAACCGGCACCCTTTTTGCGAAGGTACGCAACGACGGGCTCGTCGTGTTCGCTCGACACGGTGATGTTCTTGAGGTTCAAGATGATTTCCGTGACGTCCTCGTGAACGCCCGTCAGGGACGTGAACTCGTGGGCGGCACCGGTAACGCGAAAACGCGTGACCGCGGCTCCAGGGATCGACGAGAGCAAGGTTCGACGTATCGAGTTTCCCAGTGTGTAGCCGAAGCCGGGCTCGAGCGGTCCGATGACGAACTGCGAGCGCGTCTCGGTTTCGGTAATTTCGGTGAGCGTGGGGCGCTGTGCAATGAGCACGTGGTTTCCTTTCGGTCAGTGTCCGCTATTTGACACTTCTCTGAATGCGAATGTTGAATTGTGGGGTCGCGGCGGATGAGTTGCCTCAACCGCCGCGGTAAAACTGCGGTGCTTTAGACGCGGCGGCGCTTGGGCGGGCGGCAACCGTTGTGAGCCTGCGGCGTCACGTCGGTAATCGACCCGACCTCGAGGCCGGCGGCCTGAAGCGAACGAATCGCTGTCTCGCGACCGGAACCCGGTCCCTTGACGAACACATCGACCTTTTTGACGCCGTGCTCTTGGGCCTGACGGGCGGCTGATTCCGCCGCCAACTGTGCCGCGAACGGAGTCGACTTGCGCGATCCCTTGAACCCGACGCCACCCGAGGACGCCCACGAAATGACGTTGCCGGACGGGTCGGTAATGGACACGATGGTGTTGTTGAACGTCGACTTGATGTGGGCCTGACCCACGGCGATGTTCTTTTTGTCTTTACGACGAGGCTTACGGCCTGCGGTCGCTTTCGGTGCTGCCATGATCTCGTTCCCTTTCCTGGGGCCGCGGCTAGCGGCCGGCCTTCTTCTTGCCGGCGACAGTGCGCTTCGGTCCCTTGCGGGTGCGGGCGTTGGTCTTTGTGCGCTGTCCGTGAACGGGCAGACCGCGACGGTGGCGGATCCCCTGGTACGAACCCAGTTCCACCTTGCGGCGAATGTCGCCCTGAACCTCACGGCGCAGGTCACCTTCCACCTTGAGATTGGCGTCGATGTAGTCACGCAACGCGATTAGTTGATCGTCGGTGAGGTCCTTGACGCGGATGTCCTTGTCGATTTTGGTCTCTGAAAGAACCTGAACCGAGCGGGTACGGCCAACGCCGTAAATGTAGGTAAGTGCGATTTCCACGCGCTTATCGCGGGGGATATCCACTCCAGCGAGACGTGCCATGAGGCTGCTCCTAGTGATTGAAGAGGTCTGTGCCAACATCGTTCCCGAGCCTCTTACTCGGGTGGTCCCCCACGGGTGGGTTGTGATGCGGCGAAGAATATGTAGTTGTGGTTGTGGTGCGATTAACCTTGGCGCTGCTTGTGACGAGGGTTCTCGCAGATCACCATCACGTTTCCGTGGCGACGAATTACCTTGCACTTGTCGCAAATTGGTTTGACGCTGGGGTTGACCTTCATTGTGTTCTCCTCGTTTGCTGGCGTCGTACCCGATTGGTTTCGGGCCGTTCCTTCTGCGTGGTTACTTGTAGCGGTAGACGATGCGACCTCGTGAAAGGTCGTAGGGACTAAGTTCTACGATTACGCGGTCCTCCGGGAGGATGCGAATGTAGTGCTGGCGCATCTTGCCCGAGATGTGTGCGAGGACTTTGTGTCCGTTCGCCAGTTCGACGCGAAACATTGCGTTGGGCAATGCTTCGACGACCGAGCCTTCAATCTCGATTACGCCATCTTTGTTAGCCATGTTTCCGTTCGTTAGCTGCTAGAAACCACACGTCGTGCGGTCGGTGCTTTACGCCATGACGGCGCGACACACCAAAGTCCAACAATACGCCACAATCAGGCGTTCTGCAAATAGCGGGCTATGCGACAAAACCCCGGTCAGCAAGCGCGGCAATAATTCGCGCGGTCACAACCTCAATTTCACCGATCCCATCGACTCGAACGAGGACATCACGGTCTCCGTAAGCCTCGATAAGCGGTGCCGTTTCACGCGAATACAACTCGAGTCGGTTCCGCGCAACGTCGTCGGTGTCGTCCGCACGGCCTTGATCCGCTGCGCGCAATCGAATTCGTTCGATGACCACCTCGGGGTCGGCAACGAGTTCGACAACGACATCAAGACGGTGACCGTCGGCCGCGAGAACCTCGTCGAGCGTCCGCACCTGGTCGAGAGTCCTCGGGTAGCCGTCCAGCAAAAATCCCGGTTCGCAATCCGCTTGCTTCAGGCGATCCGCCACGAGGGCGTTCGTCAAAGTGTCCGGCACGTACTCACCGCGGTCCATGAAACCTTTAGCCTCAACCCCAAGCGGGGTCTCGTCCCGAACGTTGGCGCGAAAAATATCACCTGTGGAAATGGCGGGGATACCGAACGTCTCGGATAGGAGAACGGCCTGAGTCCCCTTGCCGGCACCCGGAGGGCCAACCAGGAGCATCCGCACCATTATCCGAGCAGTCCTTCATAGTGACGCTGTTGAAGCTGGGCGTCGATTTGCTTGACCGTCTCGAGACCGACGCCGACGATAATCAGAATCGATGTTCCACCGAACGGGAAGTTCTGGTTCGCACCGATAGTCGCCAGCGCGATAAGCGGGATGAGCGCGACGACACCGAGATAGAAAGCGCCGGGCAACGTGATGCGCGACAACACGTATTCGAGGTATTCGGCGGTCGGACGACCGGCGCGGATTCCGGGGATGAAACCCCCGTATTGCTTCATGTTGTCCGCGACCTCGACCGGGTTGAAGGTGATGGCGACGTAGAAGTACGTGAACCCGACAATCAGGAGGAAGAACATCGCGGTGTACAGCGGCTGGTCACCGCTCGCAAGGTTCGCGCTAACCCACAGGACCCACTCGGGAGCAACCGTTCCGGCAGCGGGTTGGTTGAACTGCGCGATGAGTGCGGGAAGGTACAAGAGAGACGAGGCAAAAATAACGGGAACAACCCCAGCCATGTTGACCTGGATCGGGATGTAGGTGCTGGTACCACCATAGGTGCGCGTTCCGACCACACGCTTTGCGTACTGAACCGGGATTCGACGTTGCGACTGTTCGACGAACACGACCGCCGCCATGATGACAATTCCGATGGCGATAACGATGAAGAAAATGTTGTTGCCCTCGGTGCGCTGAATCGCCCAGAGCGAGCTGGGGAAACCGGCCGCGATGGAGGCGAAAATGAGCAGCGACATACCGTTACCGATGCCGTGCTCGGTCAACATTTCACCAAACCACATAATGAGTCCGGTTCCCGCAGTCATCGTGATGACCATGAGAAGAATCGAATACCAGGCGTCACTCGTAATGAGCTGGGCGCACTCGGGGATGCTGGAGGACGAACCGAAGAGCTGTCCACTGCGAGCGACCGTGACGAGAGTGGTGGACTGCAGGACACCAAGTCCCAGCGTCATGTAGCGGGTGTACTGGGTCAGTTTCGACTGACCGGCTTGACCCTCTTTGTGAAGTGTTTCGAAGTGCGGAATGACGACGCGCAAAAGTTGCGTGATGATCGACGCCGTGATGTAAGGCATGATTCCGAGCGCGAAAATCGAAAGTTGCAAGAGCGCGCCACCGGACAGCATGTTCACGAGTTCGTAGATGCCATTCGTGCCCGCGCTACCCGCGAGACAGGCCTGCACGTTGGAGTAATCAACGAATGGCGCCGGAATAAACGACCCGATGCGGTACAGGACAATGATGAAAAGTGTGAACCCGATTTTGACCCGCAGATCGGGGGTCGACATGATTCGACGAATCGCGCTGAACACTGAGCCTCCTGTGAATGGCCTTACGGCTAGTTCTCTAAATGTAGTAGAAAACGGGCCGAGAATCTCTCTCGGCCCGTTTCGATAACTACTTGATTGAACCGCCCGCAGCGATGATCTTGGTCTCGGCAGACTTCGATACCTTGTCGACCGTCACGGTGACGGCAACCGAAATGTCTCCGTTTCCCAAAACCTTGACTTTTTCGTTCTTGCGAACAGCGCCCTTTGCCACGAGATCGGCGATGGTGACATCCCCGCCCTTCGGGTAGAGCTCGGTGATTCGGTCTAGGTTAACGACCTGGTACTCGACCCGAAACGGGTTCGTGAAACCACGAAGTTTCGGGGTACGCATCACGAAGTTGAGGTTTCCACCCTCGAGACCACGGCGCACCTGGTAGCGAGCCTTCGAACCCTTAGTACCACGACCAGCGGTTTTACCCTTCGATCCTTCACCGCGACCAACACGGGTACGTGACTTCTTCGAGCCGGGAGCCGGACGCAGGT
>JANRET010000106.1:15812-16283 GCA_030725885.1 Microbacteriaceae bacterium
AGGTGGTGCAACTTCAGGAGTTGAACCTTCTCGCCTGTTTCCTTCGCGGCGGGCTTCGCCTTGACCGCGGGCGCCTTGTCCTGTGCCTCAGCGGCCGGCTTGGCGGCGGCTTTGGTTGCGGGCTTGGCGGCAGCAGCCTTTGCGGGGGCCTTCGCGGCAGCAGGCTTCGCGGCAGCGGCTTTCGCCGGCGCCTTCGCGGCAGCAGGCTTTGCGGCGGGCTTCTTTTCTTCAGCCATTACTTCACTTCCTCAACAGTGACGAGGTGCGCGACGGTGCGGACATAGCCGCGGTTCACCGAGTCGTCCGGACGGATGACCGTCTGGCCGATGCGCTTCAGTCCGAGGCTTCGCAGCGTGTCCCGCTGGTTCTGCTTCTCGCTGATTTTGGATTTGATCTGAGTGACCTTGAGCTGACCCATTAGGCACCTGCCTTCGCGGCTGCCAGGGCGTCAGCCTCGGCACGGATAAGACG
>JANRET010000107.1 GCA_030725885.1 Microbacteriaceae bacterium
AACCCGTTCGACAACCGGCGACGCCGCGAGGGCGGTCACGGTCGCGGCGAGATCGGCTTCGGTCGCCTCGTGAGTTCCGACTACTAGCGTAGCGGTGGGTGTATCGCCGTCCGTTCCCAATGCCTTCTGCTCGACCGATTCGACCGACACACCGTGAGTGGCGAAAGACGCGGCGATGTCCGCAAGGACTCCCGACGCATCCGTGACTTCAAGTGAAATGTGGTACCGCGTTCGAATTTCGGAAATCGGCAGAATGGGCAGATTGGCGTGAGTGCTCTCGGCCAGTCCCGGGCCACCGACGACGTGTCGTCGCGCCGCGGAGACGAGGTCACCGAGCACGGCCGATGAGGTTTGAAGTCCACCCGCTCCGGCGCCGTAGAACATCAGCGGTCCCGCCGCCTCCGCTTCGACGAACACCGCGTTGTTGGCTCCGTGAACGGCCGCCAAAGGGTGGTCGAGAGGGACCATCGCCGGGTACACGCGTGCGCTTACTCCGTCGATGCCGTTTGCTCCCACGAGGCGTTCGCAAATCGCGAGTAGCTTGACGACATACCCCGCCTTCCGAGCGGACTGAATTTGTTCGCGGGTGACCGAATTAATGCCCTCGCGGTACACGCTGTCGACCGGTACATGAGTGTGGAAAGCGAGTGAGGCAAGAATCGACACCTTCTGCGCGGCATCGAATCCTTCGACGTCTGCGGTTGGATCCGCCTCGGCATAACCCAATTGTTGGGCGGTTGCGAGCGAGTCCGCCATCGACTCCCCCATGGTGTCGATTCGGTCGAGGATGAAGTTTGTCGTGCCATTGACGATTCCGAGGATTCGAGTGACGCGGTCCCCCGCGAGAGACTCGCGCAGGGGACGAATGATGGGAATCGCTCCCGCGACGGCGGCTTCGTAATAAACCTGAGCGCCCACCTGTGCTGCCGCTGCGAAAATTTCCGGGCCGTGGTGAGCGAGCAGCGCTTTGTTCGCCGTGACGATGTCGGCCCCCGCATTGATTGCCGCAAGAACCAGCGTGCGTGCCGGCTCTATGCCCCCCATGAGTTCAATCACGATGTCCGCTTTACGCACAAGAGTCTCGGCATCGGTCGTCAGAAGCTCGGCCGGGATCGCCTTGTCACGTGTGCTCGTAAGGTCGCGCACCGCAACACCCACGAGTTCGATTCCCGCTCCGACTCGCGCGGCGAGCTCGTCGCCGTGGTTCAGAATCTGGTCCGCGACCTGGGCGCCAACGCTTCCGGCGCCCAAAAGGGCGATTCGCAGGTTTCGATATTCGATCACAGGGTGTTCCTTCCCAACTGCATGTCTCGAGCCAGTAAATCAGCAAGTGTTTCGCGGCGCACGATTTCCGTCATTTCGACACCCCGCACCGCGACAACCGCGGGGCGGGTGAGGCCGTTGTAGTTGTTCGAAAGCGAATGACAATACGCACCCGTCGCTGCGACTGCGAGGATATCCCCTGCGCGCAGGTCCGAGGGCAGATAAGCGTCGCGAATGACGATGTCACCGCTTTCGCAATGTTTCCCGACGACGCGAACGAGCATCGGATCGGCGTCGCTGGTGCGATTGGCTAACGTCACCGAATAGTCCGCTCGATACATGGCGGTGCGAAGGTTGTCGCTCATTCCCCCGTCGACACTCACGTAGGTTCGTGTCACGTTGGCGCCGTTCGACGTGGACACCTCGACCGGTTTGATGGTTCCCACGGTGTACAGCGTGACTCCGGGAGTACCGATAATCGACCGCCCGGGCTCTATCGCGATTGCCGGCACATCGATGCCTCGGTCCACACACTGGCGGGCAAAGTTGGCGACGAGTGATGCCACCAGTGTTGGCACGTCTGCGGGTTCGTCGGCCTCCGTGTAGGCGATTCCAAATCCGCCTCCCACGTTGAGTTCGGGGACCGGTCCACCCGCGAGCAACTCACGGTGAACCGCGAGCATTCGGGTCGCTGCCTCGATGAAACCCGCGTCGCTGAAAATCTGTGACCCAATGTGTGAATGAAGACCGAGAAACCGGAGGGACGGGTGCGAGCGAATGTCGGCGACGATGGCGGGAGCGTCGGACAATGCGACCCCAAACTTTTGATCCTCCCGTGACGTTGCGAGGTACTCGTGTGTGCTCGCGTGCACCCCGGTGTTGACACGAAGTCGAACGGACAGAATGATGCCATGGGATTTCGCCACGGCGGCAACTCGCGCAACTTCGTCCGCCGAGTCGATGACAATCGAGCCGACTCCCACCTCGGCGGCTCGGTTCAGTTCGGCGTCCGACTTGTTGTTGCCGTGAAGTCCGATGTTGGCTGGTTGAGCCCCCGCGGCGAGCGCCAATTCCAGTTCTCCGAGAGACGCCACGTCGACACCCACCCCGGCATCAATCATCCATTTCACGACGGCACCCGACAGGAATGCCTTACTGGCGTAGTACACAAATCCGCGGGTGCCGGCGATGGCGCAAGCGTCGTCGAGTGCCTGCCGAATCTGCGTTGCGCGGGATCGCGTCTCGTTTTCGTCCAGCACGTAGAGCGGTGTTCCAAACGTCGAGGCGAGGGATGTGGTCGAGACCTCGCCCAGCATCAATTCGCCGCGTTCATTCCGGTGCGCGGTCCGTGGCCACACTCCCGGAACGAGCGCGTTGGCATCCGCCGGCGATTTCAGCCAGTCGGGCGACAGTGTGTTGGTCATGCGCGGTACCGCGCGACGGGCGAGACAACGGTGTGGGCACCGGGGTCGAGGGAGAGTCGTGACGACACGGGTTAGCCCCTCGATTCTCGGGTGAGAAGAAGGCTGTCTTCGGCGGCGACCCACGCCAACATCGCACACTTGACGCGGGCGACAAACTTAGAGACACCGGACAGGGCTGCGAGATCGCCGAATTCCTCTTCGGGCAACGCGATTGTTCCGCGCGAGCGCATCGCTTCACGGAATCCATCGGCGAAACGTTCGAATTCTGCGACCGACATTCCCGACGCTTCGGAGGTCATGAGGGACGCCGAGGCCTGCGAAATAGAACAGCCTGAGCCTTCCCACTCGAAGGCGGTGATGGTTTGGCCGTCGTCGCTGAGTCGGAC
>JANRET010000108.1 GCA_030725885.1 Microbacteriaceae bacterium
TTGCTGCCCAGTGTGCGGATCGAATCGTTCATGGGACTACTTTAGAAGGTTTCGGGGGTTGGGAAATCAAATGTGTGGCACCCGCCGGTGTTGCCTTTCATGAAGGCATGGACTCGACAGGAATTTGGTTTAGTGCGTATCTTCCGCCGCAATCTCGGTGCGGTCGCCCGACCACAGCGTGTGGAACGTGCCGGGCTTGTCAATGCGCTTGTATGTATGAGCGCCGAAGAAGTCGCGCTGGCCTTGAATGACCGCGGCGGGCAGGCGGTCGGCACGAAGTCCGTCGTAGTAGGACAGTGACGACCCGAACGCGGGGGCGGGAATGCCGGCCTCGGTTGCGGCGATGACGACTCGGCGCCACGCGGCCTGAGCGCCCGAGACGGCCTTCGCGAAATAGGGCGCCGCCATCAAGAGCGCCAGCGATTCGTTCGCGCGGTAGGCCTCGGTGATGGGGTTGAGGAACTGGGCGCGGATGATGCAGCCGCCGCGCCAGATGCGGGCGACCTCGCCGAGGTTGATGTGCCAGTTGTATTCGTCGGCACCGGCGCGAATCGCGTCGAAGCCCTGCGAATAGGCGACGATTTTGGATGCGTAGAGGGCTTGACGGACGTCTTCGATAAACGCATCGGCGTCTTTCACCGTAAACGCGTAGGGGCCGGGGAACGACTTCGCCAACGAACGTTGTTCGGGGTGCGACGACAGGCCGCGCGCGAACACGGCTTCGGCGATTCCCGAAACGGGAGTCCCGAGCGACAGAGCGGTCTGAACGGTCCAGACTCCCGTTCCCTTCGACCCCGCCTCGTCGACAATGACGTCCACGAGGGGCTTGCCGGTGGCCGCGTCGACCTGACGCAGGACCTCGGCGGTGATCTCGATGAGGTACGACTCGAGTTCGCCCTTGTTCCACTCGGTGAACACGTCGGCGATTTCCGCGGGGGACTTGCCCGTGCCGCGACGGATGAGGTCGTAGGCCTCGGCGATCAACTGCATGTCGGCGTATTCGATGCCGTTGTGAATCATCTTGACGAAGTGGCCGGCGCCGTCGGTGCCGATGTGGGTAACGCAGGGTTCGCCGTCGACGACCGCCGCTATTGACCGAAGAATTGGCCCGAGCGTTTCCCATGCCTCGGCCGAACCGCCGGGCATGATGGACGGCCCCAGGAGGGCGCCTTCTTCACCGCCCGAGATTCCTGCGCCGACGAAGTTGATGCCCGTCTCGCGGACAGCCTTTTCGCGGCGAATCGTGTCCGTGAACAGCGCGTTTCCACCGTCGACGATGATGTCGCCCGGCTCGAAGACCTCGCACAGTTGGTCGATGACGGCGTCGGTTCCGGCGCCCGCCTTGACCATGATGATCGCGGTGCGAGGCGTGGACAGTGACGCGGCGAATTCCTGAATCGACTTCGCGGCGACAAAGTTGGCTTCGGGGTGCGCGTCAACGAGGTGTTCCGTCTTGTCCCACGAACGGTTATAGACCGCGACGCGGTTGCCCTCGCGACTGGCGAGGTTTCGCGCCAGATTCGAGCCCATGACCGCGAGACCGACGACACCGATGTTGGCGTGAGACATGAACACTCCATTCGAGAAAACCCATAAAAAAGCGCGTGAAAATCAATTCCCAGCCTATCCGATAGGCTGAAAGCGAACTTCGGCGAGGGATTTACGAATCCGTGATCGACGCGGTGGGCGGACCTGGTCTTCCTCACGCTTCCGGCGTTCGAGTTGAAACACAACCCAGGGGTCACCACCCCGCGAAAGGCAATCATGGCTGAACAATATGCACTCAAGGGCGAAGAACGCGCGTCCTTCGGAAAAGGCGCGGCGCGCAAGCTGCGCGCACTCGGGAACGTCCCCGCGGTCATCTACGGACACGGCGAAGACCCGCGTCACGTGATGGTCAACGCGCACGAACTGAGCCTTCTCGTTCGTCACAAGAACGTGCTCATCGACCTGGACGTGAACGGCAAAAAAGAACTCGTTCTCGTGAAGGACGTCCAGAAGGACTACGTCCGCCAGATCATCGAGCACGTCGACCTCGTCATCGTCAAGAAGGGCGAGACCGTCACGGTCAACATCCCCGTGTCGGTTCTCGGTCACCCGTTCCCCGGAACCGTCGCCATGCTCGAGCACCAGACCATCCAGGTCGAGGCCGAAGCAACGCAGATCCCCGAGCACCTCGAGGTCGACGTCACCGGAATGCTCGAGCACACCCACATTTCGGCGAAGGACGTTGTTCTTCCCGAGGGTGTCAAACTGCACCTCGACCCGGAGGCGATCATCGTCGCCATTCAGGCTGTTCCGAGTGCCGAGTCGCTGGGCACCGAGCCGGCCGCAGTTGCCGAGGCCGCACCGGCCGCTGAAGGCGCTGCCGAATAATCATGACCGTTGCGTGGCTCGTAGTCGGGCTGGGTAATCCCGGGCCCGACTACGCCGCGCATCGCCATTCTGTCGGCCATCGCGTGGTCGATGCTCTTGCCGAACAGATGGGCGAGAAACCCAAGCGCCACAAATCGATTGCGATGGTGGCCGAGGGGCGTTTTCGCCCCGGCACCGACAAGGTGATTCTCGCGACCCTGTTGTGTTTCATGAATCTGTCGGGCGGCCCCATTCGGCAATTGGCGGATTTTTTCGGGATTGACCCCGACCACGTGGTGGTGATTCACGACGATATCGACCTGCCGTTCGACACCGTTCGCATCAAGTCGGGTGGCGGTCACGGCGGCCAAAACGGAGTGCGGTCGACCATCGCCCACATCGGGGCGGATTTCCTGCGCGTTCGAGTCGGGGTGGGCCGCCCGTCGGGTCAGAAGGACGCGGCCGTGCACGTGTTGGAACCGTTCAGCAAGGTCGAACGCGAGACCTTGCCGAACCTCGTCGCCGATGCCGCCGGTGCGGTCGAGTCGATCGTGCTCGAGGGGCTCGCTAAGGCCCAACTGCGGTACCACTCGCCCGCCTAATTTTGACGCCACCCTAGACTGTCGAAGTGAGTCTTCGGGGAGTGGCATCG
>JANRET010000109.1:0-1181 GCA_030725885.1 Microbacteriaceae bacterium
CATGAAGAGGATGCGCCGACCGGTTCCCGACGCGAGGGCTTTGATGAGGGCGTTCTTGCGGTCAACGTCGTCGACTTCGAACACGTGGTGGGTCATCGCCGCAACGTGTGAGTTCGCTTCGTCGACCGAGTGCAGAACCTCGTTCTGCAGGAATTTGTTGACGAGTTTGTCAACACCGTTGTCGAGCGTGGCGCTGAAGAGCATGCGCTGTCCGCCGGACGGCGTCGCCGACAGGATGCGAGTCACGATGGGGAGGAATCCGAGATCCGCCATGTGGTCGGCCTCATCGAGGACGGTGACTTCGACGGCACTGAGATGAACGAAGCCCTGTTTCATCAGGTCTTCCAGGCGACCGGGGGTGGCGACAACAATGTCAACGCCTTCCTTGAGGGTTGCGACCTGACGGTTCTGCGAAATTCCGCCAAAGATGGTCATTGAGCGTAGACCGTAAGCATCGGCGAGTGGCTGGAGAACCGCAGTGATCTGCGTGGCGAGCTCGCGAGTCGGAGCGAGGATGAGACCAAGGGGATATCCGGCGCGGCGCTTGCCGCCCGCGAGTTCCGTGCCGAGACGGGCGACCATCGGAATCGAGAAGGCGAGGGTCTTGCCCGAGCCCGTCTTTCCACGACCGAGCACATCACGTCCCGCGAGTGTATCGGGAAGGGTGTCAACCTGGATGGGGAACGGCGTATCTTTGCCGTCTTTCGTCAGAACCGCGACGAGTGGGGCGGGCACGCCGAGCGTGCTGAAAGTGTGAGTAGTCACAGTGTTACCAGTTTCATGAGGTGATCGCCGTGGCACAGACGTGCGGTGGCAGTCGGGTGGGCGAGCGTGCCGAGTGGCACAGTCGTTCGCCGAAGAAAAGATGTCAACCGCCGGGCGGTGAGGGATGCGTTATTCGACGCACACATCGAAAAGTTCCGAGTGCAGTATTTTTATTGTAGCAGGGGGCGAGCCACCGGCTGGCCCCACACCCGTCGAGCCCCCCAACGTGGCGACTCCGTCGGTCGGTAGGCTGTTGACATTACAACCCAGGAGGATCATCTCGTGCCACGCGTTCCTGACGAGTCCGAGCCATCCGACGACTGGTCGACAAAGATTGCCGTTGCGGAAGAACTCGTCCCACTCATCGGCCGGATGTATCGCGATAACGGAATTGTGCTCTCGGTGCACGGCCGCAG
>JANRET010000109.1:1191-2997 GCA_030725885.1 Microbacteriaceae bacterium
AATTCACCGTTTCGCGCGACACGTTGACGGTCACACATTGGACATCGACTTCACTGCCCGCTTGATTCGGACCACAATTGCGCTCAATCCGGGGACCGCGTCAATTGACGTTGCGCGGATGAACTCGGCTTTTCGTGCGTCGGGAGAAACCGAGCTCGAGTCGTATGTCGGCCGCGAACTCGCGGAAATTGCGAATCGACAGGGTGACAATCTCACTCCCGGCCGTGACGTTGTCCTCTACGGCTTCGGTCGAATCGGCCGTTTAGTTGCCCGAATATTGCTGTCGCGCTCGTCGGACAGCGGCGGACTACGACTGCGCGCCATCGTCGTTCGACGCGGTGGCGCAAAGGATCTCGTCAAGCGGGCGAGTCTTTTGCGCCGCGACTCGGTCCACGGTCCTTTCAACGGATCAATCACCGTCGATGAGTCCATCAATCGAATTGTCGCCAACGGGACGTCCATCCAGGTCATCTACGCGAATGACCCGGCGGCGATTGACTACACCGAGTTCGGAATTTCGCATGCAATCGTCGTGGACAACACCGGACGTTGGCGTGACGAGGAGGGGCTGCACCAACATCTCGAATCGGCGGGAATCGATCGAGTGTTGCTCACTGCTCCGGGTAAGGGTTTGTTGAAAAACATTGTCTACGGCATCAATGACAACACCATCAACGATGACGATCGGATCATCACCGCGGCGTCCTGCACGACAAATGCCATCACCCCCGTGTTGAAGGTAATGAACGACACCTACGGGGTCGTTTACGGACATGTTGAAACGGTCCACTCGTTCACCAATGACCAAAACCTCATTGACAATTTCCACGACGGCGACCGGCGCGGACGTTCGGCGGTTTTGAACATGGTCATCACCGAGACGGGGGCGGCGAGTGCGGTGGCGAAAGCGCTGCCCGAACTCGCCGGGAAACTGACGGGTAACGCTATCCGCGTTCCCACACCGAACGTCTCGCTCGCGATTCTGAACCTGACTCTTGACCGAGCCGTCAGTACGGCCGACCTTAATGCCTTTCTACGGGATGTCTCACTCAATTCCGACCTGCGACCCCAGATCGACTACATCGAATCCGCGGAGGTTGTGTCAACGGACTTTCTGGGTTCGCGCCGAGCGGGAATCGTCGACGGTTTGGCTACCAAAACGAGCGGAAACCATGCCGTCATTTACGTCTGGTATGACAACGAATACGGCTACAGCCACCAGGTCGTTCGCGTGTTGGAAAAAATGGTGGGAGTCACGCGGCCGTTTTTCCCGTCAGTTTGAGGGCACGTCTGAGCTGTTAATAGGGACGAGGACCTCGTTACGGCGTAAAAAACCGGGCTTCCACGGCGGATCGTATCGCGCAAACAGGGTTGCCCCAACGGGGTCGATGCCCCACTCGGACAGTTGTCGAAGAAGTCGTGATTCGTACCCGCGCGCCCGTTGTGTGTTCCAGCCTCCGGTAAATCGAATTGCTGCAACGGTGAGCGCCGGGACCACGTGCGTGGTCACCCCTTGTCGCATCGGGTCCGGTACTTGTGTGGTTCCGTTGGGCAGAACGAACGAAATGACGTGGGACGAATCCGATGCTGCTTCGTGAAAAACGGGCGCGGTCATTGCCAATTGGGTGTTTTCGCGATTCTCTCCGGAAATGTACCCGACGAGCGGACGGAACCCGACGCTGGGCGCCGATTCGAACGTTCCCGATACGGAAACGCTGGCGAGAACGTGCTCCGCATACTCGCGGAACTCCACGTTGCCGCGTCGCGTCACCAGGCGGAATGCTGCTTCCTCGGTCATGGCGTCAC
>JANRET010000110.1 GCA_030725885.1 Microbacteriaceae bacterium
GTCCACGACGACTCGAACCGGTAATTCGTATTTCAGAGCAAAATCGAGGTCGCGCTGATCGTGCGCAGGAACGGCCATAATCGCACCGGAACCATAATCCGCGAGCACGTAGTCGGCCGTCCAAATCGGAACTCGCTCACCGTTGACCGGATTGATGGCGAAACGACCGAGGAAAACCCCCGTCTTTTCGCGGGTCGCGTCTTGACGTTCAATTTCCGTCTTCTTTTGGACCTGTTCGAGATACGACACGAAACCCATCCGAAGCGAAGGCTCGGCGTCCGCGACCAGTTCACTCGCCAGATCAGAATCGGGGGCGACCACCAAAAATGTCGCGCCGTACAGGGTGTCCGGGCGCGTCGTGAACACGGGGATGGTGCGGTCGCTCCGCTCGACGGCAAACTCGACCTCGGCGCCACGGGAACGGCCGATCCAGTTGCGCTGCATTGTGAGGACCTTTGCCGGCCACGCTCCCTCGAGCCGGTCGAGGTCAGCGAGGAGGCGATCCGCATAATTGGTAATGCGGAAATACCACTGCGTCAGCTTCTTTTTGATGACGACCGCGCCGCTGCGTTCGCTCGTTCCGTCGGGCAACACCTGTTCGTTCGCCAACACGGTTTGATCGACGGGGTCCCAGTTAACCCAGGAATCCTTGCGATATGCGAGCCCCTTGTTGTACAACTCGAGGAACAGCCACTGGTTCCACTTGTAATACTCGGGGTCGGAGGTGTGCAACACGCGCGACCAATCGAACGACGCCGCGTAGCGCTTCATCGATACCCGCTGTTGTTCGATGTTCTCGTACGTCCAATCGCGCGGGTTTACGCCGCGTTTGATGGCCGCGTTTTCCGCGGGAAGCCCGAACGAATCCCACCCGATCGGGTGCAGAACCTGATATCCGCGCAGCCGCCAATATCGAGCCAGAACGTCTCCGAGTGCATACACCTCGTCGTGACCCATGTGCAGGTCCCCCGACGGGTACGGGAACATGTCGAGAATGTATTTGTGCGGACGCGGGTCATCGCCGAACGGAACGTCGAACGGGCGTTCCGACTCCCAGAGCGGAGCCCACTTCGCCTCAATTCGACGAAAATCGTATTCGTTCTCGTCCACAGAAACCTTTCCACGGGCGCCCGAGCGCGCCTCGCATAGTCTATTCCGTGCCGAGGTAAGGGTTGGGCGATGCGCCCAAGACAGAGAGCAGAGCCGCGGCCTTCACGCCGACCTCGGCGATTTCTTCGTCTGCACGAGAACCCGACGTGATTCCGCCTCCCACGCCGATGTGAGCCCCCTCGCGATCGACAACAATCGTTCGAATCGTCATCGCCAAGGACAGATTTCCGGCCCCGGAAAACCCGAAGGCTCCCGCATAGACTCCACGCTCGGCGGTCTCCAGGCGATTAAGGATATCTACGGCGCTCTGTTTCGGTGCGCCGGTCATAGACCCCGCCGGAAACAGCGCGCGCGCCGCATCCCCGGCGGAACATCCAGCCCGTAACTCGCCGGTTACGGTGCTCACGAGCTGGTGGACGGTCGAATAGGTTTCTATTCTGTTCAGTGAAGTCACGGTGACCGAACCGGGCTCACACACTCTCGACAGATCGTTCCGACACAGGTCGACAATCATGAGGTTTTCCGCGCGTTCCTTTTCGGACGTTTCGAGTTCGCTTTTTAGTCGTCGGTCCTCGGCCGAGTCACTACTTCGGCGTCGAGTGCCCTTGATAGGGCTCGTTGACGCGAGTCGACCGCGCACCGTGAGGAACGTTTCCGGTGAGGCGCTGAGAAGAGCGATGTGCCCGATTCGCAGAAAAGCGGCATGGCGTGTCGGCGCAATTGCGCGGAGCGCGCAATAGGTGTCGACCACATCGATCGCACCACTGACGTGCACCCCCGTCGTCAAGCACAGTTGGTACGCGTCACCGTCGCGGATGTGCCCGAGACAGGATTCGATGAACGTGGCGTAGGCCCTTGGATCATCTCGCCACACCGCGATGCGCGCGGGCGGTGCAGCCGTTGCCGGCGCGGTCACCACGGTGAGGGCGGACACGGCAGCGAGTAATTCGTCAAAGGACTGATCTCGCTCAATTCCGATGATCGACATGCTGTTATCGCGGTGGTTGATTTCAATCGCGAGAGAAACAGCGAGCATCCCCGTGCGTGGTTGCGGTTCTCGTGCGACGCTCATGTCCATGGTGACCGCCCGCTCACCGTACCCGACCCACCCGATTCGAGAAACGGGGAATCCATCCGCGCGGTCGAATTCGGCGAACGGGTCAGCGGCGGTGACGGGAACTCCGACTCCGAGATAGGACACGGTGTCACCCAGCGAATCGTCGATCCAGAAACCGCCATCGTGAACACCGATCAGCTCGCGGAAAATGACGACGGGGTCGACCCGAACGTCAACCACCTGCCGAACGAACGTCTCTGCCATACCCTTAACACTATGGTCGAAATGCGTACCTTCCGTTGGTCAAACGGTGTCTTAGTGGAGGATTCGACGGCGCAGTCGAACGCGAGCAGTGTGAGCGTTGCCGACTCCTGGCTCACTGTCGACGGCACCGCCGTTGCCGTGGATCGACACCTCGACCGGTTCTCCGCCAGCGTTGGGGCACGGCATCCGAAGGTCGATGTTGATGCCTTTTGTGCTGCTGTGTGCCACGTCCTTTCCGATTCCGGCCGGTGGTTTCCGCGAATCGAGGCAATCGACTGTGCCGGTCATGTGACCCTTCGATTGCTCATGCGGGTCGCGCCAGAACCGAGTGTCGACGTCGTCCTCGCCACCGCCGCAACGGACCCGCGGACGGATCCGTTCGTCAAAGGTCCCGACCTCGTGGCCTTGGGCGCACTTCGAACAGAAACCGGGGCGGGGGAAGCCATCATCGTCGACGACGGATTCGTGGCCGAAGGAGCGTGGTCCAGCATTGTGTGGTGGACGAACGACACGCTCCACTGCGCCGTTTGATACGAATACGTACCTATCAAAAGAA
>JANRET010000111.1 GCA_030725885.1 Microbacteriaceae bacterium
GTGTTGGGTTTGGTGCGCCGCTGCAACTCAAGGGCGAAGAACAAAACTTGTTCGCCGAAGTCCAACCCGAAGACCTGCACAAGTTCGGGCTCATCCCCGAATTCATTGGCCGTTTACCCATCGTGACGTCGGTGCTGCCTCTCGATCGGAGTGCGCTGATCGACATTCTCACCGGTCCGCGAAACGCGCTGGTCAAGCAGTATCAAAAGATGTTTGACCTCGACGGGGTCGAACTCGAATTCGACAAGGACGCCCTCGAAGCCATCGCCGACCTCGCGGTGAAACGCGGAACCGGTGCGCGTGGCTTGCGCGCCATCCTCGAGGACGTCCTCGGACCCATCATGTTCGAAGTGCCGTCGACCGATTCGATTGCCAAGGTCATAGTTACCGCCGACTCGGTTCACACGGGCGCGCCGCCGACCATGATCGAACGCACAATTCCCAAGGAAAAGTCGGCCTAAATCGGGGATATCCATCGCGTGAGAACCACGTCGATGCTAATATGCGATTAAAGGTTCCACCCCGCTGAAACAGCCCCTGGGCTCTGTCGAAAGACTAGGCGGGGTGGTCACTTTAACTCCTCAATCGTGTGGGGTCCCGGTAGCGCCCTCTCCCATGTTTGATCAAGGGACTCCAGCCGGCGAAAAACAGCCCACGCGTAAAAGTCAGCAATCTGTCCGTTTACATCGTGTTTGACCGGTCGAAACAACACTCGCGGGGAAATGTGCCGAGATCTAAGAGCAGACTTGAGCCGACGAAGCATTGCTTGTTTGCGTTTCGCTGTGAGAGCAGTGTCGAACAACAACACAAGATTCTCTTTGTCTAAGTTTCTTTCTGCTCCGAGTCGTTCGGCAAGTCTCAAACCAAATTGTGCGAGAAGTTCCTCTGAATTGCAAAAATCTCTGTCGAGGCGATTCTTTCGCGCGTAAAAAGTTGCAACGCGACAGGAATGTTTGGCGGGACACATATTCTCAACCACCCTGCGCCGAGTCCCCAGCGAGTTTTCGCTTGCGTGAAATGGAATCTGGTCGATAAGTCCTTTCGCAAGAAATTCGTAGGTCAACGCATTCAACCGGTGACCACACTCAAGGGGAGTCAGCGTGATGTGGGCTGACAAGACGAAGTGACGAGTCCCTCTTTCAGAGAAGTCAAAATTGCCCGATTCATCGATGAACACGAATAGCGATCGACCGGAAACATCTGAATCGGATGACGGCATTGGACAATTGTTTCGGGGTATCCAGTGACCTTCCGAAACTCAAATCAAATTGGGGAAAACTATTCACCCAATTCGTAGGTTACCCACTTCTGTCGGGCGGCAATCTTGTCGTAGACGCTCTGTGCGGTGGCGTTGTCGCCCGCGGTAATCCACGAGATGGTGCCACCGCCGTTCGCATCGGCGTGAGCGCGGAGGGAAGCGATGATGGCAGTGGCGACGCCGTGCCCGCGCGCGGCGGGGGCGGTGAATAAGTCGTCGAGATACCAGGCGGGTCCGCCCGTGAACGTGTCGCTGTGTCGGCGAAGGTGTCCGAATCCGACCACGGCACCGTCGATTTCGGCGACCCACGCTTTCGTCGGGTGAGCCGAATCCATCAGCCACTCCCACACGACGTCCATCTGTGGGTCGGTGAACTCGGTCTCGTAAAACACGCCGTAGGCGGTGAACAGGTCGCGCCAGACGGCGGCGTCACGCGATTCGATGGGTCGCACGGTTGCGGTCATGCGCTCAGCCTATTCCGCGGCCTCTTCGAGTTCGATGGCGGTGACCGCGACATCGTCCGCCTCGACGAGTGTCAGTTCGACGATTCGTCCCACCGCGGCAAGGTCGGCTTTCGCTTCGGATAGCAACGCGGGACCGGTGATGGTCGCCGAGGTGACCACTGTCTTTTGCGACGCTTTCGCCTCGGTTTTGGCACCACGAATACCAACGAGCGCCGTTCCGCAGAGCCCGAGAAGACCGGAGCTCGGGCCATCGAACGGGATTTCGTCGACGGTTGGCCATGGCGCGACGTGGATCGACCCGTCGTGCGTCCAACGCCACACCTCTTCGGTGGCGAACGGAATGACCGGCGCGAGAAGTCGCAGGAACACGTCGATGGCGAGGCGCAGTGCGGCGACAGCGCTCGCCTGTTCGGGGGACACCTCGTCGCGATACGCACGTTCCTTGACTAGTTCGAGGTAGTCGTCCGTGAACGTCCAGAAGAACTGTTCCGTCACCTCGAGCGCGCGGGCGTGGTCGAACACCTCGTAGGACTCGGTCGCGATGCGGACGACGTCCGACAGGCGACGAAGCAGGTCGACGTCGATCGGTTCGGTGATCGGCGCGCCCTCGGTGTGGGGAAACGATTATACAAACTTTGCGGCGTTCAGTACCTTAATCGCGAGGCGGCGACCAATCTTGATCTGCTTCGGGTTTTCGGGGTCGAACGCGGCGTCGGTGCCAAGCCGGCTCGACGCCGCCCAATAGCGAACCGCGTCGGACCCATGCTCGTCGAGCATGCCCTGCGGTGTGACCACGTTGCCCTTCGATTTGGACATCTTCTTGCGGTCGGGGTCGACGATGAAGCCCGAAATTCCGGCGTGTTTCCACGGGGCGACTCCGTGCTCGAGCTCGGCGCGCAACACGGTCGAAAACAACCACGTGCGAATGATGTCTTGGCCCTGCGAGCGAAGCGAATAGGGGAACACCAGGTTCCACAGTTCGTCGTCTTCGCCCCACTTGCCCGCGATCTGCGGGGTGAGCGACGATGTCGCCCAGGTGTCCATAACGTCGACTTCGCCGATGAAGCCGCCGGGGACGCCACGCTGATCGTCGGAAAAACCCGGCGCGGGCTGCGAGGACGGGTCGACGGGCAACTGGTCTTCGGTCGGAACAATCGGCTTGTCAAAAACGGGGTTGCCCTCACCGTCGAGCGGGTACCACACGGGAATCGACACACCGAAGAAACGCTGGCGTGAAATCAGC
>JANRET010000112.1 GCA_030725885.1 Microbacteriaceae bacterium
CTTCACAGCCGCTGGGTTCCGTCGATTACGCCGGGTCTCGGAAACTCGCTCGACCAACTCATCGCGATGGGTGGGGTCGACGCCGAACTGGGTGAACCGTGGGTGGGCGACGCCGAACTCGAGCTGCACGACTCGCAGTGGGACGAACTGAAGTCGATCCTTCCAGTGCAGAAGGTCCTGGGTGGCTACTACCGTGAGTTGGGCGTCACCTTCAACGGTGGCGACCTAATCGCCGATCGGTCAACTCCGACCGTCTAACTACGGATCAGACGGTCGAGGGTTGGAATCGCCCTCCAACCGACGTCTCTGTATCATTCAGACGTGGCTGATATTCGCGATGCGTCAATGGATGATCTTCACGCACTGACTTCTTTGGTCGAGAAGTATCGCGCTTTTTATCTCCAGGAGCCGAGCGAACGCACCGAGACTTTTCTTACGGAGCGCCTGATGCGCGGGGAATCGGTCGTTTTCGTTGCCGAAAGCGATGGTCAACTGGTCGGATTCGCACAATGTTACCCCTCCTTTTCAACCGTTTCCCTGAGCATTGTGTGGCTGTTGAACGATCTTTTCGTCGAACCAGAACATCGCGGTGGAGGAATAGCCAATCAACTTATGGATCATGCCGAGAGTGCGGCAAAGCAGGCGTCAGCCTCACGAATCTGGCTCCGCACCGCTCATGGTAATCAGCCGGCCCGGACACTCTATGAACGTCGTGGTTGGGTGTACGACGAAGTTTTTCGGCGATACGACTTGCTGCTCGACGCTTAGCCACACGTCGCCGACGGTTCACTAAGGGTTAGACGGTTGGGGTGAACCCCAAGCGCCCGTTGTCAGAGAAAAGGGCGCAACTCCACCCTGCGGTTACACGCCGCAGAACCTTCGTGTGCCAGATTTGTGGCGGTAGCCAGGTCGGGTGCCTCGATTATCCAGAGGCCGCTATAGAAATCTCTGTTGTCAAACAACGAACCGTTATTCACAATTGCCTGCTTGCCGCGATTGTCGATGACAAGTGAGTTGGGTGGAGATTCAAGACCTGCGGCCAAGACCCAGTGGCCGCCGTCACGAAGCTTTTCGTTGAACGCATCAATTGCCTTCATTTCATCGGGGCCACCCGATCGCGACTCATCATCGATGACAAAGATTATGAATCTCACGATTCTCCTGGGGTGCCGTGAGTCAGATATTCCCGGATGATTCAGTCTTAGTAGTCGGCGAAGTATTCATCGATTTCCCACTGGGTCACGTCGCGCGTTGAGTGGTCTTTGACGGCCGCTTCGTAGCGCGCCACTTCGTCGCGCTTCATGACGAGGAAGACCTCGACGAGTTCCTTGGACATCTGTTCGTGAAGGTGGGCGTTCGCTTCAAGGGCGTCGAGCGCGGCCCCCAGTGTTCCGGGCAATTCCGGAGCGGCTTCGTTGTCGTAGGCCATGCCGACAGCGTCGTCGGGGCAGTCGAGCGTGCGCTTGATGCCGTCGAGAGCGGCCGCGAGTACACCGGCAGTGACCAGATAGGGGTTCGCCGCACCATCACCGACTCGGACCTCCAGTCGGGTCCCCTCGCCGCGCTCCGGCGGGATGCGGACCATGCAGGAACGGTTGTCGTAACCCCAGGTGGCGCGGAACGGTGCGAGAGTGTCGGGACCGAGCCGCTTGAACGCGTTGATAGTGGGGTTCGTCAAAGCGGTAAGTGCGTTCGCGTTCGCGGTGACACCCGCAATCATCTGTCGGGCCACCTCGGAAAGGTTGCCGTCGCCGTCGTGCATCTTGTTGACGCCACGCATATCCGTTACCGAGAAGTGAAGGTGGAATCCGCTTCCGCCTTCGTCGCTCCACGGCTTGCCCAGGAACGTCGCATGCTGACCCGCTTGGGCCACAACGTCCTTGATCGCCGTTTTGAAGAAGAACGTCCGGTCGGCGGCGTCGAGCGCGTTGCTGTGCCACAGATTGATTTCGTACTGGCTGGGGCTGAATTCGTGGTTCCCCGCAAATACGCCGATGTTCATTTGGTCGAGCATACGCAACAGGTGCAGGAACGTCCCGTTCGGGTCGACAAGAGTGCCCGTCGTGTAGACCCGGCCAGTGCGGGTTAGGGAGCGTTCGTAGCCACCGTCGTCCTTCACGTTCGCGATGTAGAACTCGAGTTCCGGTCCGACAACGGGCTGAAGTCCGAGCGCGTTGTATTCGGCGATGACCTTTTTCAACACCGTGCGGGGGGAAATCAGGTTTGGGGTGCGGTCGGGGTTGAGAGCATCGGCAATCACGTACGCGACACCCGGTTCGAACGGCAGAGGTCTGATGGTGTCGGGTTCGATGGAACTGACGAGGTCCTGCAGTCCATCCGACGCGATGTTCACGGCGTCGAGAACGTCGCCGCCGGCAGTTGTGACCCACACACCTTGGCAGAAGGCCGGACCGCTGTGTGCGACCTTGTCGAGCTGGCTGACAAGCACATCTTTCGACCGCGCAATACCGAGGACATCCGCGTACAGGAAGCGCAGGACATCGATTCCCTGCTCGGTCAATGAATCGCGAAGAGCGACGAGATCGTGCGACATTGGTACTCCTTTGTGACCATTTCGTTAGGACTCAAACGAAATACTACCGGCTAGAATTGGAAAATAATTGTTCGTAGTAAAACCGTAATCTCTTCTCCATCTCAGCGCTAGGGAGCACCTCGTGAAGGCACTATTCATCCAACACGACCACGTCAGCCCGACCGGTCCCGTGTCCGAACGGTTGCGTCACCACGGCTACGAAATCGATGAAATGGTCGTCGTCCCCGAGGAAAGCTTCCGCGACCCGAACGTCCAATTCGTTTTCCCTCCTCTCGACAACTACGATCTCATCATCCCGATGGGCGCGCCCTGGGGTGCCTGGGATGACGGGTGCATCGGGAACTGGCTCACTCCCGAACTCGAATGGGTTCGC
>JANRET010000113.1 GCA_030725885.1 Microbacteriaceae bacterium
GGACTCACGTTGTACCCGGGTGACATCATCTGCACCGGCACCCCCGCGGGACTGGGTGGATTTGTGGACGGTCAAACGGTTGAGATCACGATTGAGGGTATCGGTACGCTCTCTAATCCGGCCAAAAACCGCGACGACCGAGCCTCCTAGTGGACCCCAGGGTTCGCCGAATCCGGCGTGCGCTCATTGCGGGGCAAGTTTTCGCGGGGATGGGGCTCGGAACAGCCGTTTCCGTGGGTTCGTTGCTTGCGGCACACGTGGCGGGTGGTGAATCCGCGGCGGGACTCGCCGCGACGATGTCAACACTCGGCTCGGCCGTCGCGGCAATTCCGCTTGCGCGGATTGCCATGCAGCGGGGTCGGCGGCGCGCGTTGACTCTGGGCGCCACAATTTCCACCCTCGGAGGGATCCTGATAATCGTCGCCGGGGGACTCCTGTCTCTCCCGCTCGTTCTCCTCGGACTTCTGGGACTCGGTGTTGGTGGGGCGGTAAACCTGCAGGCACGATTCGCGGTGACCGACTTTTCCGCACCCGAGAACCGCGGGCGCGACCTGTCAATGGTGGTGTGGGCGACGACGGTGGGTGCAATCGTCGGTCCCAACCTCAACGGTCTTGGTGTGCTCATCGGCGACGCGTGGGGCATGCCCATGCTCACGGGTCCGTTTCTCTTCACCGTCGCTGCTCAAATTATGGCGGCCGCCACCTATTGGTGGGGGTTCGGGCCGAACGTCCCAACGGTGACGGTGTCACCCGGGGCATTGGTGTCCGCCGCGAAACTGTCCCGCGCCGTCCCTTTGGCTATTGCGGTCATCGGGCTGGGTCACGCCACGATGGTGGCGGTGATGGCGATGACTCCCGTTCACCTCGTCCACGGCGGCGCGACGGTTGCTGAATCGAGTTTCGTCATCTCGCTGCACGTCGCGGGGATGTATGCGCTGTCTCCCGTATTCGGGATCCTCAGTGACAAAATCGGCCGAATCCCGGTCATCATCCTTGGGCAGGTGGTACTGGCGATTAGCTTGGCAATGACCGCCTTCTTGGCGATGGATACGACCGCCGTCACCATTGGACTGATTTTGTTGGGGCTCGGGTGGAGCGCGAACACGGTGGCGGGTTCGGCGCTGATCGGCGAACTGTCACAAGGCCCTAAGCGACTTCGAACGCAGGGACGCAGCGACGCGGTGATGAGCGCTTCGGGCGCAGTGGCCGGTTTGCTCGCGGGACCCGCCGTGATGTTCCTCGGATACCCGGGACTGTCCATTGCCTCATTCGCGTTTGTCGGTTCTGCGGTCGCCCTCATCGGGTTGATCGCCGTTCTCCGGGCGCGAGAGACCGCGGAATAGACTGGGCGGGAAATGAAAACTCCATTCTCGACCGCCACCGGCAGCGATATTCGCGTTCGGTTTTGCCCATCGCCCACCGGTACGCCGCATGTCGGACTCATTCGGACCTGCCTGTTCAACTGGGCGTATGCGCGGCACGTTGGCGGAACCTTCATTTTCCGCATCGAAGACACCGACGCCGAACGCGATTCGGAAGAGTCGTATGAGCAACTGTTGGATGCATTGTCGTGGCTCGGACTCGATTGGGACGAGGGCGTCGTCACGGGCGGACCTCACGAGCCGTACCGCCAGTCCCAGCGCACCGCTGTATATCAGGAGGTAATTCAGGCCCTATTGACGTCGGGGCATTTGTACGAGTCGTTCGTGACGCCCGAGGAAATGGAGGCGCGAAACGTTTCTCTTGGACGCGACCCCAAGATGGGGTACGACAATTTCGAGCGCGATCTCACGGCCGACGAACGCGAGGCATTTCGCGCCGAGGGTCGCAGCCCGGCCTTGCGGCTGCGCGTTCCCAACGAAGACCTGGGCTTCGATGACTTGGTTCGCGGCCCGATTTCCTTCCCTCTCGGAACCACAACAGATTTCGTGGTGGTTCGGCCCAACGGCGCGCCGCTCTACACGTTCGTCAACCCGGTCGACGACGCTCTTATGGGCGTCACGCATGTCTTGCGCGGCGAAGACCTCCTGTCATCGACACCGCGCCAGATCGCCTTGTATCACGCGCTCATTGACATCGGTGTGACGACCTTCGCCCCTCGATTTGGACACCTGCCCTACGTGATGGGTGAGGGTAACAAAAAGCTGTCCAAACGCGACCCCGAATCAAACCTTTTCCACCACCGCGAACGCGGCTTCATTCGCGAAGGGCTTCTCAACTACCTGTCCCTGTTGGGATGGTCGATTGCGGCGGACCGCGACATCTTTAGCATCGACGAAATGATTGCTGCATTTGACGTCAGCGATGTGAACCCGAACCCCGCACGCTTCGATGTCAAGAAGGCCGAATCGATCAACGGCGACCACATCCGGTTGCTGTCGCGCGAGGCGTTTATCGAGCGCACGATGCCCTACCTGCATTCCGCGGGCCTTGTTGACGCATCGCCGACGAGTCATCAGTTGGCGCGGCTCACGGAAATCGCCCCGCACATTCAGGAACGCACCCAGTTGATGGGCGAAATCCCCGAGATGGTTCGGTTTTTGTTTACCGAGGACGCGGACCTCACCGTGTCCGATGATGCCCGTGCCACACTCGACGTCGACGCGGCACAGATTCTCGAGGCGGCGACCGTTGCGCTCGACGGGCTGGTTGATTGGTCAACGGCCAACATCGAGGCAACTCTTCGGTCATCACTGATTGACAACCTTGGACTCAAGCCCCGCAGCGCATTCGGGTCGGTCCGTACCGCTATTTCCGGTCGTCGCGTGAGCCCGCCACTGTTCGAATCGATGGAAATCCTCGGCAAAGAATCAAGCCTTGCCCGGATCGCAGCACTGCGAGGCGCGCTGTAATCGCGGACCAATTTCGTGGCGCCCACCGCGTTTGGTAGGCTGGCGCAGCGCGGCCTGGCCG
>JANRET010000114.1 GCA_030725885.1 Microbacteriaceae bacterium
GTGTGCGGTGATGCTGATGGCTTGTTCGCGCAGGAACGGCAGCATCTCGACTCGGCCAGACATCACAACCGGCCCCGACCAGACGGCGAGATCCGGCCGCCCACCCGTCGCCATCGTGATGGCGGACGCCGACCCGCCGACCAGTCGGATTCGTGCGCCGGAGAGTTCATCGCCGGCACGGCGCAGCATCGTCTTCCATTCGTGTTCGGTCTGCACCTCGACGAAGACCCCAAGGGCTTCCAAGTTCTTCTCGATCGCGGTGTCAATCCACCCCGATGCCGAAACGGTCGGAGTGTTACCCGCCGCGAACGCGGCGAGAACGACACGTATCAGGTCGGCCGGATCGGCTCCGTCTGAGAACCGAATGATGACCGGTGAGGGGAAGGGTCGATAGCGAAACACGTTGCGTTCGACTCCGACAGCAGAGACGTCCCGAGCCACGCCGAACTCGGTGTCCCACGCAGTGACGTCGAGAGCCGCGGCGCGGGCCAACTTTGCCCTAGACAAGGCGGTCACCGATCCGAACGTCGCGAGCGAATCGAGCATCACCCGAACCCGGTAGTCGCGCGGTTCGACCTTCGAGGTCGCTACCTCCACGCTCGACCATTCTCCGAGCGCGAAAAGGTAGTTCGGTCCGCCCGCTTTCGCACCCGCGCCGACCGATGATTTTTTCCAGCCACCGAAGGGCTGACGCTGCACTATGGCGCCCGTCGTTCCGCGATTCACGTACAGGTTCCCGCCGTCAATACGATCCAGCCAGTTTTCGATTTCGGCCGAATCGAGCGAGTGCAGTCCCGACGTGAGCCCGTAGTCAATCTCGTTGACCATGTCAATCGCCTCGTCCACAGTCCCGGCGGTCATGATTCCGAGAACCGGACCGAAGTATTCGGTCAGATGAAACTCGCTGCCGCGTGACACACCGTCACGAAGTCCCGGCGTCCACGCGCGACCCGCCTTGTCGAGTTTCGTCGGCTCGACGAGCCATGACTCACCCTGTCCCAGGGTCGTGAGTGCGTTCAGCAGCTTGCCCTGTGCCGGCTCGATCAGCGGACCCATCTGAGTCCGCGGGTCGGAGGGTTGTCCGACGGTGAGGCTCGTCACGCCGTCAATTAGTTGATTGCGGAATCGCGCGGATTTCGCAGCGGATCCGACCAGAATCACGAGCGAGGCGGCGGAACACTTTTGCCCCGCGTGTCCGAACGCCGAATACAACACGTCTTTCGCGGCGAGGTCGAGGTCGGCGCTGGGTGTGACGATGATCGCGTTCTTGCCGCTGGTTTCGGCGAGCAGTGGAAGGTCGTGGCGCAGGTCTCGGAATATTTCAGCCGTCTCGTATCCGCCGGTGAGGATGAGCCGCTCGACGCGGGGGTCCGATACAAGTTGATTTCCAAGGGAGCGGTCGGCGAGCGTCACGAATTGCAGTGCGTCCCGAGGAACTCCCGCATCCCACAGCGCCTCGACCATGACCGCACCACTGCGACGAGCCTGTGTGGCAGGTTTGATGATGACCGGCGAACCGGCGGCGAGCGCCGCGAGAGTCGAGCCCGCGGGAATCGCCACGGGGAAGTTCCACGGGGGCGTGACGACCGTCAGTTTCGCGGGGGTGAAATTCGCACCGTCCACTGTCTCGAGCCACTTCGCGCTTTCGGCGTAATAGTGGGCAAAATCCACCGCCTCGGTGACCTCGGGGTCGGACTGATCGAGTGTCTTGCCCGTCTCGCTCGCCATGACCTCGATGAGTCCCGCGCGACGCGCCTCGAGCATTTCCCCAGCCCGATGCAGGATTGCGGCCCGCTTGGCGGCGGGCAGCTTGCTCCACGCGGCGCCCTTCGTCGTCGCGCGGTGGATGACCGCGTCCAGCTGCTTCGCTGTCGTGACGAGGTGTGCTTTCACGGTCTTGTTTCCCAGGGTCGATGTCTCGATTCGCGCGATGATCTCCGCACCCCATTCGCGGTTCGCCGCGATGGCGGGGTCGGTGTCGGCGGCGTTGCGGAACGAGTCCGTCGGCATCGGCGCTGGTTTCTTTCGGCGATCCTGAACGCGGTGTGAAGCCGGAACCTTGTCGTCGAGGGCGGCGAGCGACGCAAGGAAGCGGTCTTTCTCGCGCGCGAACAACTCTTCGTTATCAGCCAATTCGAACACGGCGGACATGAAGTTGTCCTGGCTCGCCCCTTCCTCGAGCCGGCGAATCAGGTACGCGATGGCAACATCGAATTCAGCCGGATGAACGACGGGCGTGTACAGAAGGATTCCCCCCACGTCCCGTTTGACGGCTTCCGCTTGGCCGGGGGCCATCCCGAGGAGCATTTCGAATTCGATACCCGCCTGAACACCGCGCGCATTAGCGAGCAACCAGGAATAGGCGATATCGAAAAGGTTGTGCCCGGCGACACCGATACGCACATTGTCGATTCGTGTCGGCTCAAGCGCGTAGTTGATGACGCGCTTGTAATTGGTGTCGCTCTCTTGTTTCGTGGACCAGGTCGCGAGCGGCCAGTCGTGCACTGCCGCTTCGACCCGCTCCATGGGAAGGTTCGCCCCCTTGACAACGCGAACCTTGATCGCCGCTCCTCCGCGAGCACGCCGGGCGGCCGACCACTTTTGGAGGTGCATCATCGCCGCGAGAGCGTCGGGCAGATAGGCCTGCAAAACGATTCCCGCCTCGAGCTTCGTGAATTCGGGGCGGTCTAGAATCCGCGTAAACACCTCGATGGTGATGTCGAGATCTTTGAATTCCTCCATATCGAGATTAATGAAGGTGGGTGCGGGGCCCTTGGCCGCGAGTGTGTAGAGCGGCAGGAGGCGCTTCACCACGTGTTCGACGTTCTGTTCGAATGACCACGGCGAGTGAGGCGCCACGGTGGCCGACACCTTGATG
>JANRET010000115.1:0-2169 GCA_030725885.1 Microbacteriaceae bacterium
GGGTGATGAGATCTAGCGGCGCGCGCGCAGTGCCGTCAACGCGAGGTGATACGAATCGACCCCGAATCCAGCAATGACACCCGTTGCAACACCGGAAATTACCGAATTGTGCCGGAATTCTTCGCGCGCGTGGGGGTTAGAGATGTGAACTTCGATTACCGGCAAACCAGCACCGGTGACCACTGCCACGGCGTCACGAAGTGCATACGAGTAATGAGTGAAGGCCGCGGGATTGAGAACAACCTCGGCCGATGTGTCCGCCGCTTCATGAAGCCATGAAATGAGCTCGGATTCGTCATTGGTCTGTCGAACCGAAACCGTCTCGTCCGGCTGCGCCGCCTGGGCAAGTCCACTCACGAGTTCGGACCACGTGGTCGATCCGTACACGTCGGGTTCCCTGCTGCCCAATCGGGACAAATTGGGTCCATTGAGGACGAGAATCGAGGGCATACCTCTAGCCTAACCAGCGATTTCTTGATACGCCGCGAAAAGGAGGGACTCATCCCCCACTGTCGTCACGGTCGGACGCCCGATCGAGTCCAGCAAAACGAACCGTAGCGTCGCGCCTCGATTCTTCTTATCGCGTTGAATCGTTGCACGAAGGGTTTCCCAGCGACTGGCTGGGTAGGTGAGCGGCAGACCAAGGCGTTCGCCAATGATCAGCCGATGCCGCTCGACATCACTGTCACTGAGTGCACGCACCAAACGAGACAGTTCGGCCGCGAACATCATGCCAATGCCCACGGCAACCCCGTGCCGCCAACGATAACGTTCCGTGTGTTCGATGGCGTGTCCCAGAGTGTGCCCATAGTTGAGAATTTCACGGAGTCCTTGTTCCGTGAAATCTTCGCCAACGACAGTCGCCTTGACCTGAATCGCACGGCGCAACACGTCCGCTGACAGTTCGGTCGACAGGTCCAGACACGCCGCAACGTTCGATTCGAGGTCGTCCAAAATCGACGTATCTGCAATAAAGCCGGCTTTCGCCACTTCGGCAAAACCCGTGCGAATCTCGGTATCCGGCAGCGAACTCAAAAGTTCCGTATCGACAAGAACCGCAGCCGGCGCGTGGAACGAACCGACGAGGTTCTTCCCTTCCGCGGTGTTGATGCCGGTCTTTCCCCCCACCGCGGCGTCAACCGCCCCGAGGACCGTCGTGGGGATGTGCACGACGCGAACTCCTCGTAGCCACGTGGCGGCGACAAACCCGGCCAAATCAGTTGTCGCACCACCGCCCAGTGACACGATGGCGTCACTCCGCGTGAAATCCGCCTGTCCCATGATTCCCCAGAGAAACGCCGCCACCTCAATTCGTTTGGCGTCCTCGGCGTCGGGGATTTCCGCGAGCAACACCTCTACGCGTCCAGACAGGCTCTCGCGGATTCGGGTCGCTTCGTTCGTCATGATGGGTTGGTGCACCAACAAGACCTTTTCGACACCGGACCCCAAACGTTCGTGAAGTTGCTCACGGACAGCGTGACCAATCACGATGTCATACGGGTTCGATCCCAGAACCGTGACGGTACTCATGTGCGGAGCCGCAATTGTGCCGCGACATCGTCGGCAATGGAGTCCATGGTGGCAAGACCCGTGTCCACCACGATGTCCGCCAGACGATCGTAAATAGGTTGACGCGCGGCAACGAGTCGTTTCCACGATTCAATTCCGTCCGCTAAAAGGGGCCGATTACCCAGCAACAATCGCGGGGCGACTTTCTCGGGCGATGCGGTGACCAGAATCACGGTGAGGTTCTCGAGGTCGCGCTGCGTTGCGTCGTCCACGATTGCTCCCCCTCCCAAGGACACAACACCGTCGGTGGTGAGGGCTTCGACGACGGCGGCGCGTTCCCACTCACGAAACTGCGGCTCACCGAATCTTTTGAAAATGGCGGGAATAGGCCCGTGGTCCGCCACAACGCGGGAATCGGTGTCGACAAAACCGACGCCGAGGCGCCGAGCGATGCGTTTGCCCAACCGGGTTTTGCCCGCTGCGGGCGGTCCGATCAGCACCGCACGTGGCGTCATGGACGATCCAACTTGGTTCGACGCGACTCGGGGATTGACGTCAGAAAGGACTCGAGATTGCGACGAGTTTCACCCAGCGAGTCCCCTCCGCATTTCTCCAGGACCGCTTCCGCGATTACCAGCAGCACCATCGCTTCAGCGACGA
>JANRET010000115.1:2179-2868 GCA_030725885.1 Microbacteriaceae bacterium
ACATCGACTGTTCGCAGGGCGCGAGGGACGGTAGCGATCGGTTTCATTCCCGCGCGAACGCGAAGAACTTGTCCAGTCGACATTCCCCCTTCGATTCCGCCTGCGCGGTCGCTCAGGCGTTCCAGACCGTCGCCCAACACGATTTCGTCGTGCGCCGCGCTACCCGGGCGGCGAGTGGTCTCAAATCCGTCACCCACCTCGACACCCTTGATGGCCTGGATTCCCATCAGAGCCGCCGCCAACTTCGAATCGAGTCGACGATCCCAATGCACAAAAGAACCGAGCCCCGGGGGTAGTCCGTAGACGAGGACCTCTACGACCCCACCCAGCGTGTCCCCGTCCTTGTGAGCGTCGTCCACGAGGGACGACATCTGTGCGGAGGTCTCGCGATCGTGACAACGCAACGGGTCAGCATCGAGCGCATCGACATCGGACGGGACGGGTAGAGGAGTGCCCTCGGGCACACTCACTGTTCCGATGGCGACGGTGTGGGTTACGGCGTGAATGCCCAGTTCATGAAGGAACGCGCGCGCAACCGCTCCGAGCGCAACCCGGGTCGCCGTCTCGCGGGCCGAGGCGCGCTCGAGCACGGGTCGGGCCTCATCGAAATCGTATTTTTGCATGCCCGTCAGATCCGCGTGGCCGGGGCGAGGACGTGTCAGCGCAGCTCCGCGGGCACCCTCCAGCAG
>JANRET010000116.1 GCA_030725885.1 Microbacteriaceae bacterium
CGTCATCGAGGCGTCGGGCGGGAACAGCAGGTTGGCGTAGCCGCGTTCGCTGGAGCGTCCGACGCGACCACGCAACTGGTGCATCTGCCCGAGCCCGAGCAGGTCCGCGCGGTCGATGATGAGCGTGTTCGCGTTGGGGATGTCGAGTCCGGTCTCGACGATGGTGGTCGACACGAGGACATCAAATCGGCGTTCCCAGAAGTCGACCATGACCTTTTCCAGCGCGGCTTCGGACAGTTTGCCGTGTGCGACGGCGATGCGCGCGTCGGGGACGAGTTCCGCGAGACGCGCCGCGACTCCGGGAATTGTCGACACGCGATTGTGGACGTAAAACACCTGACCTTCGCGCAGCATCTCGCGCTTGATCGCGGCGGCGACCTGTTCGTCCGAATACTGACCCACGAACGTCAGCACGGGGTGGCGTTCCTCCGGCGGTGTCGCGAGCGTCGACATCTCGCGAATCCCCGCGATCGCCATCTCGAGCGTTCGCGGAATCGGGGTTGCGCTCATCGACAGAACATCGACGTTGGTCTTCAATTGTTTGAGCGTCTCTTTGTGTTCGACGCCGAAGCGTTGTTCCTCGTCGATGACGACGAGCCCAAGGTCTTTGAACGAAATCCCCTTCGACAACAACCGGTGTGTCCCGATGACGACGTCGAGCGAGCCGTCCGCCAGGGACGCGAGAGTGTGTTTCGCTTCCGCGTCGGTTTGGAACCTCGACAGTGGCGCGAGAGTGACGGGGAATCCCGCGAAGCGTTCGCGGAACGTCTCGGTGTGCTGGCGAACCAGAAGTGTCGTCGGCGCGATGATCGCGACCTGTTTTCCCGCCATCACCGCTTTGAAAGCGGCGCGAACGGCGACCTCGGTCTTGCCGAACCCGACGTCCCCGGCCAATAGGCGGTCCATGGGGATTTCGCTCTCCATGTCCCGTTTCACCTCGTCGATGGTGGTCAACTGGTCGGGCGTCTCGTGATACGGGAACGCGTCTTCGAGCTCGCGTTGCCACGGGGTGTCGGGCGGGAACGCGAAGCCTCGACTCGCGGCGCGGGCGGCATACAGTTTGACCAGTCCAACGGCGATGTCGCGAACCGCTTTTCGCGCACGACCCTTTGTGGCGGACCAGTCCGACCCGCCCATCTTGGACAGGCTCGGGTCTTCACCACCGACGTACCGTGACACGAGCCCCAACTGATCCGTCGGGACGTACAACTTGTCACCGGGGAAACCGCGTTTGCTCGGCGCATATTCCAGCACCAGGTATTCCCGCAGTGCCTTTTGCCGGGTCTTCGCCGAAACGACAATTTCGCGCTCGACCAGTTCGAGGAACCGTCCGATTCCGTGCGTCTCGTGCACGACGAAGTCCCCCTTCGTCAACTGCAACGGGTCTACCGTCGTCTTGCGCTTGGACGCGAGTCGGGTCGAATCCCGTGTGCCCCGCGTTTCGCGCCGACCGAAGAATTCGGCTTCGCTCATGACGGTCAGCGATGCGTCGACGATTTCCACGCCGTGATCGATCGACCCCTGCACCAGATAGGCCACACCGATTTCGGGGTGGTCGGGAACAAACTCGACGGGACGAGCGGCAAGACCGGCTTCGGAGAGCAGGTCGCGTGCGCGGTCGAGGGTTCCGTGACCGGCGGCAACGACGACCACGATTCCCTTGGCGGCGAGGCGTTCGCCGACGAAATTGACGGCGCCGTCCGGGTCGCCGATGAACGACGGAATCGGCTTGGATTCGACCCGTTCTTCGAGCCCCGAATTCAGCGCCGTCATCGTGAAAAACTCGCGACGGCCGACGTCGTCGCGGAACTGGTCGTAGTCGACGAAATCGGCTTTGTCGACGTTGATGGGGACGACCCCGCCATCCCCCACTTGGTTCCAGGCGGCGGCGAGGAATTCCTGATTCGTGACCCGAAGGCTCTCGGCGCGCGCGCGAACCCGGTCGGGTCCGACCACAACGACGGTCGCCGTGTCGGGGAAGTACTCGATCAACGGAATGACGTCGTCGACGAGGACGGGCAGCAGCGACTCCATACCGGTGACCGCGATTCCTTCGGCGATAGGTTCCGCCAACGACCGCAGGGCCGGAATCGTTTCCGCCAGTTTCCGAGCCTTGGCCCGAACCTCGGCGGTCAGGGCGATTTCGCGAACCGGCGTGATCTCGACCGACTTCACCAGCCCGAGCGACCGCTGGTCGGCCACCGCGAACTCGCGGATTTCATCGATGTCGTCGCCAAAGAAATCGATGCGCACGGGATGCGGTGCGAGTGGCGGGAACACGTCGAGGATTCCACCGCGAACGGCAACTTCGCCTCGGCGCGACACGAGGTCAACGCGCTGGTACCCCAGTTCAACGAGGGTACGAGACACCCCGAGCAGGTCGCGCCGGTCGCCGACCGCAATGGACAGAATCGGTCGGTCGCCCAGGTCGGCAGCGAGAGGCTGCAGGGCGGCGCGAACACTCGCGATGATAACGAGGCTGTCGATGCCGTTCCACGTTCGCAGCGCCCGCAGAGTCGCGATGCGGGTGGCGATGGTCTCGCTCGACGGGCTCAGGCGTTCGTGTGGCAGGGTCTCCCACGACGGAAAAATGAGTGTGTGAACGCCCCACGTGGTGAGCGACTCGGCGAGCGCCTGGGCCTCGTTCCCCGTCGCGGAGACAAGCAACACGATTTTCGGCTCGCGGCACATCGCGGCAATCAGAGGCGCACGCGCGCCATCTTCCAGCGACAGCGCGGGGCCACGCAGACGGTTCGCCGCATCGACCAACACCGATGCCACTCCCCGAAGACTCACTTCGACAGTCTAGGGTGGCGTCAAAATTAGTGTGTCTTTTTGTAATGTAGTTGGGGATTGT
>JANRET010000117.1 GCA_030725885.1 Microbacteriaceae bacterium
CGGCGCTGGGTCGCGATTTTCGATACGTCATTTTGGTGAAACCACAGTTCGAAGTCGGAAAAGGTAACGTCCATCAGGGTGTGGTTCGCTCGGATGAGTTGCGCGCGGCCGCAGTGGGTGCTGCCTGTGATGCGATTGTGGCTCTAGGACTTCCCATCAGTGGAATCATGGCGTCGCCACTGGACGGCGAGCACGGTAATCGCGAGGCGATTGTGTACGGTGACCCCACAATGTCGCTCGATGCGAGAGAATGGGAAAACCACGCGGCAACAATCTGGGGAGGCTGACATGACGGATCGCTCATTCCTCATCCTTGCCCATACCGGCAGGCCCGCCAGTATTTTGGCCGCCGCTGCCGTCGCCCGCGAACTCAACCGGTTGGGCGGAACGTCGGTGTGTCTCGACTCGCAGCACCCCGCGGTGACGGCGGAATCCGACGTTGACGTGAAACAACTCGGTGTCGACATCGAACCGGAAGCCATTGAACTAGTTATTTGTTTGGGTGGCGATGGAACCATACTCAAGGCCGCGGAGATAATGCGCGGACAAACCGCTCCGCTTCTCGGCGTCAATATGGGGCACGTCGGATTTCTTGCGGAGCTGGAACCCGAAGACTTCGAGTCCACGGTCGGACGTGTTTGGAACAAGGACTATTCGGTGGACGAGCGCATGACGATTGACGTCAGTGTCGAATTGAATGGGGCGACGGTCTTCGAAACATGGGCGTTGAACGAAGCCAGCGTCGAAAAAATGTCACGCGAACGCATGATTGAGGTCGTGATCGGCGTCGACGATCGGCCCATCTCAACCTTCGGGTGCGACGGCGTTCTCATGGCCACTCCGACCGGATCGACCGCGTATTCGTTTTCCGCCGGCGGTCCCGTGGTGTGGCCGACGGTCGAGGCGCTCATCATGGTGCCATTGTCCGCGCACGCCTTGTTCGCGCGCCCGCTCGTTACGGCACCGTCCTCGACTCTGACGGTAGACCTGCTCAGTCGCAACCACGCTTCGGGCGTGTTGTGGTGTGATGGTCGCCGAACCCACACGCTCGCGCCGGGCGCGCGGGTGATTGCCCGTCGATCGGAAACTCCGGTCCGCCTCGCCCGAACTCACTCGGGGCCATTCTCCGAACGTCTCGTCCAAAAGTTTTCGCTCCCCACCGACGGGTGGCGCGGCAGGTCCTCATGATCCACGAGATTTCAATCAAGGATCTCGGCGTCATACAGTCCGCGACTCTGTCACTCACACCCGGTTTCACTGCCGTCACTGGCGAGACCGGAGCCGGAAAGACGATGGTGGTCTCGGCGATGGGCCTCCTCCTCGGCGAACGGGCTGATTCCGGCGTGGTCCGCCACGAAGCGGAACGAGCGCTTGTAAGCGGTCGCTGGTCCGTAACGGACCAGGCGGTGTTGGACCGGGTCGGCGAACTCGGCGGTTCAGTTGACGACGGTGAATTGGTCGTGACGCGCTCGGTCAGCTCGGAAGGTCGTTCTCGTGTTGTCATTGGGGGTGCGGCATCACCGGTCAGTGCGCTGGGGGATATCGGTAACCACCTTGTCGCGATTCACGGTCAGAGCGAACAGTTACGCCTTCGATCCCAGACTACCCAGCGCGAATCGCTCGACCGTTTCGCGGGCGGGCCATTGCGGGCGCTGGTGGCTGATTACCAGGTGGTGTATCGGCGTTGGATGACCGCAATCACACGCCGTGAATCGATGACCCGCGATGCGTCGGAACGCCTCCGCGAAGCGGACGAATTACGAACTGCGGTGGCGGCGATTGACGCTGTTGCCCCTATCGCCGGCGAAGACGTGGCACTCAGGGCTAAGGCGGATCGCTTGGCGAACAGCGAGGAATTACGCCGAGCCTCTCAGGAAGCGCACGAAGCGCTGTCGGCGGATGACGCCGAATTCGATGCCGTCTCGCTTATCGAGAATGCACGGCGGGCTTTGGAACGCGTGAACGGACACGATCCGTCCATCGAAAGCATTCTCGCCCAGATCGCCGAAGCCAGCATTGTGGTGCGCGAGGCGGCACAATCTGTTTCCGCTTACGCTGCGGGTCTGGACGTCGACGGTGGGGATTTAGAACAGGTGCATGAGCGGACGGCGGCTATCAATGCCCTCGTGCGGTCCTACGGCCCGACACTCGACGACGTCGTGGCACTGTGGTCGAGCGCATCCGACCGACTATTTGACTTGGACCGCTCGGACGATGCACTTGCCGCGTTGTCGCTCGACATCGCGGCTGACGAAGTGACTCTCGGCGACCTTGCAACACGAATCACCAGTGCACGGACCGAAGCCGCCCTGCGGTTGTCGGTGGCGGTGACCGAGGAACTTCACTCGCTCTCGATGCCGACTGCGGAATTTGTTGTGCGAGTCGCACCCCAGAACGGTCTCGACTTTTTCGCTCATGGACGTGATGTGGTCGAAATGCTGTTGCGTCCGCACCCCGGTGGGGACCCGAAACCGGTCACAAAGACGGCGTCGGGTGGTGAACTTTCGCGCGTGATGCTCGCCATCGAGGTGGTGATCGCCTCGACGGATACCGTACCAACCCTGGTTTTCGACGAGGTCGATGCCGGCGTCGGTGGCGCAAGTGCCATCGAAATCGGCCGTAGGCTGGCGATTTTGGCGCGGTCGACACAGGTGATCGTTGTGACACATCTTGCGCAGGTCGCTGCTTTCGCAACAAATCACCTGCGCATTGTGAAGGACACGAGTGGTGCGATCACGGAATCGACGATTACCCGACTCGACGGTGACGAACGCATCGAAGAGATGGCGCGGCTTCTGTCGGGAACTCCCGATTCTGATAACGCCCGCGCACACGC
>JANRET010000118.1:0-805 GCA_030725885.1 Microbacteriaceae bacterium
TTCTGTCGGTAGCTGACCTGTGGCGGGACGAACTCAAGGGGCGCGTCGTTGTGCTCAGCGAAATGCGCGACACGCTGGGTGTGATGATGCTCAGCCAGGGCGTCGACATCACCAAGTTCACCGCCGACGAGTTCAACGCGGCGCTCGCCGAGGTTGAAATGCGCGTGGCCGACGGCTATATCCGCAACATCAAGGGCAACTCGTACTCCGAAGACCTCGTGAGCGAGGACGCACTCGCCGGAATCGTCTGGTCGGGCGACATTACTCTTCTGAACCTCGAAGCGGGTTACGAGAAGTGGAAGTTCGTTTTGCCCGACTCGGGAGCAACGTTCTGGAACGACACGTTCATGATCCCCATCGGTAGCCCGCGCAAGACCAACGCCGAGAAGCTCATCAACTGGTATTACGACCCCGCCATCGCGGCGCAGGTCGCTGCGTGGGTCAACTACGTCACTCCGGTCCAGGGCGCCTACGAGGAAGCAATCAAGATTGATCCGGCCCTCGCCGAAAACCAGTTCATTTTCCCGAACGACGAGACGCTGTCGAAGGTTCACATCTTCCGATCGCTGTCGGACGCCGAGGAAAACGAATTCCAGGCTGCTTTCCAAGCCATCCTTCTCGGCTAAACGCGGTTACAGCAAAGTTCGTGTGACGTGGTGAAACCTTTGAACGATTTTGCAACGGGTGGCGCCGACCTCGAACTGGTCGGTGTGTCCAAGCAATTCCCCGGATTTACGGCAGTGGACAACGTGAGTTTCACCGTTCCGGCGGGGTCGTTTTTTGCTCTGCTCGGGCCTTCCGGGTG
>JANRET010000118.1:815-2740 GCA_030725885.1 Microbacteriaceae bacterium
TGTCGAATATCAAACCGCACAACCGCCCGACCAACACGGTGTTCCAGTCGTACGCGCTGTTCCCGCACATGACGGTGCTCGAGAACGTGGCCTTCGGTCTGAAACAACGCGGTGTGAAGGACGCGGTTCGTCTCGCCCACGAAGCACTCCAACTGGTCGAGTTGGACCACGCTGCGGATCGTAAGCCCACTCAACTGTCCGGTGGCCAGCAACAGCGAGTCGCGCTGGCGCGCGCCGTAGTCAATCGTCCGGCACTGCTTCTTTTAGACGAGCCACTAGGCGCGCTTGATCTGAAACTTCGGCGTCAGATGCAAATCGAGCTCAAGTCGATTCAGTCCGAGGTTGGGCTCACGTTCTTGCATGTCACGCACGACCAAGAAGAAGCCATGACCATGGCGGACACCGTCGCGGTCATGAACAAGGGGCGCATCGAACAGATGGGAGCACCGGCGGAGCTTTACGAACTTCCGGCCACACGTTTTGTCGCGACGTTCCTCGGTCAGTCGAACCTGTTCGACGGGGTCGTTGCGAAGACGAGCGGGAACACGATTTCTGTGACCGTCGGGGACAAGACTCTGGAGGTTCTCGCCAGTCGCTCGAAAGTTTCGTCGGGACAAATCACGGTGGGTGTGCGCCCAGAGAAAATCAAGATTTCGCGCAAGGAACCCGCGGCGTCATCGTCGCGAACGGTCCTTGGGCCCGGCACCGTGGTGGACACGTCGTTCACCGGGGTCTCGACGCAGTACGTCGTCGACATGCCCGGAGTGAAACAGATGGCGGTTTTCGAGCAGAACGACGGCGACATTGTCGCCGCGGGATCCACGGTGTGGCTGTCGTGGGCGACTGAATATGCGTTCGGAATCCCGTTCGACACCGAAGAATTCGTCGAATCGGATGCCTCGACACGGTCTCTCGCGGTCGCACAGCGGTAACGAACGATGAGCCTCACCGCATTCAGTCACGGACCATCGGGGGTGTCGGCCGAGCCTGCCGTTCAGAAAAAGAGCCGAGTGGTCTGGTTCTTGCTGTTGCCGGGGCTTGTGTATCTTGCGCTGTTCTTCATCACGCCACTCATTTCACTGGTCATCACGTCGTTCCAAACAGCACCCCCCGGCGCATTCATCGGCGAATACGTGAACTCATTCCGCTGGGAAAACTATGCGGAAGTTCTCTCGCTGTATGGCGATCACTCGCTTCGGTCGTTTCTTTACGCCGCCGCAGCGACCCTGATCGCGTTGGTAATCGGGTATCCGCTCGCCTACTTCATCGGGGTCCGCCTTCGCCCTTACCCGCTGTGGCAGTCTCTTGCGCTCGTCCTCGTGATTGCGCCGTTCTTCATCTCGTTCCTGCTCCGCACGGTGGCGTGGAAACAACTCTTGGCCGACGAAGGCTTCATTGTGGGGACCATGAAGGCCCTCGCCATTATTCCGGACGATGCCTACATCACGGGGACGTCCATCAGCGTAATTTTCGGTTTGGCATACAACTTCATCCCGTTCATGACACTCCCGTTGTACGCGAGCATCGAACGCTTAGACCTCCGATTGCTGGAAGCCGGCAACGATTTGTATGCCGGTCCGTTCACGTCGTTCCGAAAAATTACCGTACCCCTGACGATGCCCGGAATCATCTCGGGGACGCTCTTGACCTTCATCCCGGCGGCGGGTGACTACGTCAACGCCAGCGCCAACTTCCTGGGAAGCACCTCCACCACGATGGTGGGAAACGTCATTGAAGCGAACTTCCTCGTCTTGCAGAACTACCCGCATGCTGCGAGCATGTCGCTGATTTTGATGGGCGCAATTCTGGTTCTGGTGTCGGCGTATGTGTACAAGAGCGGAACGGACGATCTACTGTGAAGCTTGGTAAATTCTTGTTGCCACTTTATGGCATCCTCGCGCTTATCTATCTAATGGTCCCCATTG
>JANRET010000119.1 GCA_030725885.1 Microbacteriaceae bacterium
CACGGACTCGAAACACAACCCCGAAACCTCCCACCGCGGACGCGAAGAAATAGCGATTCATGGCGAAGGATGCTACTCCCCGCAGCTTTTTTCGGCTTCTTGCCGACTTGCCCCGGGAACTTAGCGACCTCGTTCGCGCCGAAATACGATTGTTGCAGTCCGAGCTTGCGAGCAAACTTCGATCCGCCGGAATTGGATTGGGCTGGGTCACTCTGGGAGTGACATTGTTGTCGATGTTTCTCACGATGCTCGTCGTCGCCCTGATTCTTGGCCTCGCGGTTGTGATGCCCGCCTGGGCCGCCGCGCTGACGGTCGCGGGTGTTGTTCTGGTTTTCGGAGTGCTGTTCATCGCGATGGGTATCGCTTCAATTCGCAAGGGATTCACCCCGTTCGAGTCGGTCGATCAGATTGCTGAGGACTTCCGAAATCTGGCGAAGGGCAGATCTGATGGCGCGTAATCAACATCAGGTCGCAGCCGATATCGCGGCCCGCCGAGAACAATTTCGAAAGACTGTTTCCGAGATGGAACACAAACTCGACATCCCCGCGCAACGCGCGGCGCTGGGCGAAAAAATCACGGGGTCCTATCAAGCCAACCCGGGTCCGTGGTTGATTGGTGCGGGGATCGTGGGTGTCGTTGTTCTGAGCACGATTGCGTGGGCGGTTTTCGGGGATGACTGACTTCGTGATTCGCGAGGTCAGCCCGACAGCGAGCATCCCGGTAATTCGTCGACTCGGTGACCAAACGGTCCTCATTCCTCGCGGGGGACGATTCTCGGAAGACATCACCAATCGCCTTACTGTTCTCGGCGCACAGACGGTGGTGGCTCCCGTCGTGAACTTCGCCGCCGCCGATGACAATGACGGATTACAGAACCAGTTGAATCGGCTGCGAGACGGGTCGTTTGATTGGGTCGTTCTCACGAGTGCGACGACGGTCGATGTGCTTCAGCATGAAAAGGTCGAAATTCCTGCGCACACACGGGTGGCGGCAATCGGGGAAACAACCGCACAGGCGTTGTCGTTTGCCAATATTCCGGTCGATTTCATTCCTACGAACGACAATTCTCCGCGCGGATTCCTGAACGCCCTGCCGGAGGGTTTTCTCGACGCCTCGGTTCTTGTCCCCCATTCCGAGACCTCCGAACCGATTCTCGCGTCCGGGTTTGACGAACGGGGCGTGAAGGCTACCTTTGTGTCGGCCTACCGCACGGTCGGAGTCCCGATGCCGGCTGACGTAATCGAACGAGTTCGCTCGGGCGACATCACCGCGATTCTTGTCAGTTCAGGGAGTGTGGCTCGTCAGTTGGCGCTGCAACTCAGCCCGATTCCGCCGACAACGGCCGTCATCTGTATCGGTCCGCGGACCGCCTATGATGCGCGTGAAGCCGGCTTAAGCGTCTCCCACTCTGCTGCAGAGCGCAGCAACGAGGCTCTCGTCGACGCCTTGCTCGAGTTCCGGAACGCTTAACCGAACAGCAGTGCGGCTTCGGACCAACGCTCATCCGGAACGGTTTTCAACTGACCCAGTGCGGATTCGAACGACGTGTTCACGATGTCGGTACCGCGGAGTGCGACGAGACTGCCCCAGTTCCCCTCGGAAATCGCCCGCGTGGCGTTCATTCCAAACCGAGTGGCCAATACGCGATCGAACGCGGAGGGGGTTCCTCCCCGCTGAATGTGACCGAGTGTCGTGGCGCGGGTTTCGATTCCGGTCGCCTCTTCGATCAGCGGCGCGAGTTTTTCACCAATCCCACCCAAACGTGGCCGTCCGAATGCATCCAATCCACGCTCGCTGTGGGCGTCGTCCATCGTGTCGAGGAGGAAGCCTTCGGCGACACAGACGAGTGGCGCTCGACCACGTTCAAACGCGGAGGTGACCCACCCGACGATTTCGTCGAGTGATGTTTTTCGTTCGGGGATCAGGATGACATGCGCGCCGGCCGCCATTCCCGAGTGCAGGGCGATCCAGCCAACGTGGCGCCCCATCACTTCGGCCACCATGCACCGGTGGTGTGAATCTCCCGTGGTTCGAAGGCGGTCCATTGCCTCGGTGGCAACGTTGACCGCGGTGTCAAAACCGAAGGTGTAGTCCGTCGCGGACAGGTCGTTGTCCACTGTTTTGGGGACTCCGACGATGTTGATTCCCGCCTCAGAGAGCCGGTTTGCCGCGGCGAGCGTTCCCTCACCACCGATGACGAGAAGACCATCCATCTCGGCTTCCGTCATGACCTGATTGATGCGATCGATTCCACCGTTACCCTCGAACGGATTCGTTCGGGATGAACCCAGAATCGTTCCACCCAACTTCCCGATTCCTTTGACGTCCGCTCGCGCCAACGTTTGGAAGTCGGCATCGACGAGCCCGCGCCAGCCGTCTCGGATACCGACAAAGGTCATCCCGTAGTGGCGCTCGCCGTTGAGAACGGCACCACGGATGACGGCATTGAGGCCGGGGGCGTCACCACCGGACGTGAGAACTCCAATTCGCATTCTTCTATTGTCCTCGCCGGCGCGGGTTTAGAGGAACACGCCACAACATTGTTAGAGAATGCGTCGGTGAACCAAACGCGAGAGCATGATAGACGAGCGCGTGTGATCGACGTTGGGAGCATTGCGTACTCGCTCTAATGCTGCCTCTAACGCGGGAATGGATGCGGCGCGCATGTGAACAATCGCATCGGCCTGTCCCGAAACGGTTCCCGCGTACACAACCTCGGGCACGGCGTTGAGCAGTGTGCGAAGGTCGTCGGGCGACACGGTTCCGCGACAGTACAGCTCAACATACGCCTCGACTCCGACTCCCTCCGCGGCCGGATCAATGTTGACGGTAAAGCCACGAATCGCACCCGTCTGAACAAGTCGATCAACCCGCCGCTTGACGGCGCTCGCCGACAGACCGACGATATCGCCGATGTCGGCATATCCCGCGCGCGCATTCTCGCGGAGTTGCTCGATTATTCGCTGGTCAGTTGCGTCCACCGCACAACTCTAGGTGATTTCCTGCGCCACGCATCGTTGTGGCGGTGATTTGGCGCGTTCAAGGACCGCGCTGGCCGATGGTGATGATCTGCGTAGCGGTATCGGGTTGTTCGTCGGTGGTTCGGGCAAAGGCGGATCGCAGCGTAGCCATCGTTGAAATGTTGTGAGAACTGCGCATCCACACCAGTGCAATTACCGTGGCGATGAGACCACCCAGCGCGGCTGCGCCGAGTGCCCAACGCGGCCCAAATTGGTTCGACACCCACCCAATCAGGGGAGATCCGATGGGTGTGCTTCCAATCAACAGGGTGGAAAAGATGGCCATCACCCGGCCGCGGTAGATATCGTCGGTGGTGGTTTGGATGTACCCGTTGGTCGTTGCAACCATTAGCACACCACCGAAGCCAAGGAGCGGATAGACCAGGACGAAAACGGTGACCGTCGGAGCCAGCGCCGAGGCGATCCCGCCGATTGCAATGACGAGCGCTGCGACGGTGATCACCGACAGTCGAGGGCGCGAACTTCGAGCGACGAGAACGGCCCCTCCTAGAGATCCGACCGCGAGCGCGGACATGATGAATCCATAGTCTTGAGCTCCAAGTCCAAATTCGACCACGGCCATTGTGCTCGAAAAAATTCCGAAGTTGAAAACAAGTGCGCCGACGACAAAGAGCATCGCTAGAACGACCAAGAGGTCTTTGCGGGAGCCAATGTACGCCATGCCGGCGCGGAACTGCCCGCGCTCCTTGGGCGCTTTCTCGACCGCGTGCAGTTCGTGTCGTCGAAGAAACGCGATGGCCATCGCGGCCGCACCCAGTGACAGCCCGGACAGAAGCAACGTCCATCCCGTACCCAGCAACGCGATTCCGATGCCGGCGAGGGCCGGACCCACTAGCCGGGAGGAGTTGAACATCGTCGAGTGGAGACCGATGGCGTTGGGCACGCTCTTCTTAGCCACCAGCTCATTGACAAAAACATGGCGCGCGGGCGCCTCGACCGCCTGAACAACACCGAGTGCGAGGGCGAGGGCGTACACGAGGAAAAGGTTGGCCACACCGAGAATCACGGCGACCCCCAATATAATTCCGAAAAGTGTCTCGAGTACCGCACACCAAAAGATGATGGTCCGCGCAGGGAGGCGGTCAGCGAGTAGCCCGAGAATGGGTCCGAGAATCAGAATCGGACCGAATTGAAGAGCAAGACTGAACCCCAACGCAACCGCGTCGTTGTCCGTCAATTCGGTGAGAACCAACCAGTCTTGGGCGGTGCGTTGAGCCCAACCGCCGATGTTGGCGAGGAGGGCACCGATCATCCAGGTGCGGAAATTGGGAACTCGAAGAGTCCGAAACATCGACGGACGTCGTTTCGCCGATGAGGCTTTACGTCGCGTCACCATGACTCTTATCCTAGGCAGGCGAAAAGGGTCGTCGAACGGCGCATAAACTGGCGGGAAATCGACACGACGAGGGAGACGCGGCATGAAGGGCGAATACAAGGTTCCCGGCGGAAAGCTCATCGTGGTGGAGGCGGACGAGAGCGACGGGGTACTCGTCAATGTTGCCATTTCCGGGGACTTCTTTCTCGAACCCGATGACGCGCTCGAGGCAATGACCGGTGCGATCGAGGGCCTACCGGTCTCGGCAGATGCGACCGAAATCGCCCGACGGGTCCGGGTGGCGCTCCCCGAGAACGTGGTGATGCTCGGCGTTCATCCCGACGCGGTGGCCACGGCGGTTCGACGCGCAATCGCCCAGGCGCGCTCGTTCTCGGAATACGACTGGGAATATCTCGCTCCCGAGCCGCTGTCTGCAGCCGAGCACATGGCTCTGGACCAGGTGTTGACCGAAGAAGTAGGTGCGGGACGCCGTGGACCCACACTGCGATTCTGGGAGTGGAACGAAAAGGCTGTCATTATCGGGTCCTTTCAATCCCTCCGCAATGAGGTCGATTCGGACGAAGCGGCGGCACGAGGGGTGCGAGTGTTACGCCGGGTTAGCGGCGGTGGCGCAATGTTCATCGAACCGGGAAATACGATTACGTATTCGATTTATGCACCAGCCGAACTTGTTCAGGGAATGTCGTTTGCCGATTCTTACGCTTTTCTGGATGATTGGACCCTGCAGGCGCTTCACTCGATCGGGATTGCCGCGGAATACAAGCCACTCAATGACATTGCGAGCCCGCAGGGGAAAATCGGTGGCGCGGCGCAGAAGCGGTTGGGAAACGGCGCGGTTCTTCACCACGTGACCATGGCGTACGACATAGACGCCGATGCGATGATGCAGGTTTTACGAATCGGACGCGAAAAACTGAGCGACAAAGGTGTTACTAGCGCCGTCAAGCGCGTGGATCCGATCAAGAGCCAGTCGGGTTTGACTCGTGCCGAGGTGATTGACACCATGGTCGGCGCCTTTCGGGAACTCCATGGGCTTCGCGATGGAGTGATCAGCGACGCCGAGCGCACCCGAGTGACCGAGCTTGTCGAGGAAAAGTTCCTCACCGACGAGTGGCTTCACCGCGTTCCTTAGGCCTCGAATTTGTATCCGAGTCCGCGAACGGTAATGAGAAACCTCGGATTCGCCGGATCGGGTTCGATCTTTCCGCGAATGCGCTTGACGTGGACGTCGAGCGTTTTGGTGTCACCGTAATAGTTTGACCCCCAGACCCGATCAATGATTTGACCTCGCGTCAAAACCCGGTTGGCGTTGTCGATGAGATATTCGAGCAGCTCAAATTCTTTGAGCGGAAATGATACTGGGGCGCCGCTCACCGTCACGGAGTGACGCTCGGTGTCGATTCGCACGGGACCCGCCTCGAGGACGGATCGCGGCTGGCCCGCCTCGGTCACGGATCCGCGACGCAGCACGGCCTTGATTCGGGCCAGTAGTTCGCGCGTCGAATACGGTTTCACCACATAGTCGTCTGCGCCAATTTCGAGCCCGACCACCTTGTCGACCTCGGAATCCTTGGCCGTCACCATGATGATGGGGACGCTGGAGTGGTTGCGGATTTCCCGGCACACATCCACCCCGCTCATTCCGGGCAACATCAGGTCCAACAGGATGAGGTCGGGCTTTCGCTCTTTCCACTCGACTATCGCCGCGGGGCCATCCGCCGCTTCGAATACCTCAAAACCCTCGCGCTGCAGGATGTAGACCAACGGTTCGCGAAGGGACTGTTCATCTTCGACGACGAGCACACTACTCACGGGCGTTCTCCTTTGCGGTGTCCACAAGCCTCGGTAGGCGAATGGTGAATGTCGAGCCGACGCCCGGCTGAGAAAACAGTGTTACTTCGCCGCGATGACTGAGGGCAATGTGCTTAACGAGACTGAGGCCGAGCCCCGTGCCACCGGTGGTCCGGTCGCGGGATTCATCCACACGATAAAATCGTTCGAAAACCCTGGACTGTTCGTCGGCCGGGATGCCGACGCCCTGATCGGTGACAATGATGTCGACGTGGCCATTACGAGCGGTCACTCCGACTCCGACGGCTTGTTTGCGTCCCGAATACTGGATTGCATTTTCGACCAGATTTTTGACCGCCACCGTCAACAGCTCACGGTCCCCCATCACAAATATGTCATCGGGGTATTTGGCGTTGACGGCGATGTCCTTGGCGTCGGCGATGACGACGGTCCGTTCGAGCGCCTCCCGAACTACCACCCCGATGTTGGCGGGCTTTGCCTTCGCCAAAATGTTGGACGTTTCGACCCTCGACAGTTGAATGATTTCCGTGATCAGCGTCGACACTCGACGGGTCTCGCGGCGCAAGTTGTCGGCAAATTTGTGCATTCGAGTGGGGTCGTCGAGCGCTCCCTCCATGGCCTCGCTGAGAAGTGCAATGGCGCCGATCGGAGTTTTGATTTCATGGGTGACGTTCGCGATGAAATCACGCCGGATTGACTCGAAATCGCGCGCTTCGGTGTTGTCTTCGACCAGCACCAGGACAACACCGCTGCCGATTGTCACCGCGCGAGCGTGGAGGTATCGGATATCGCCGCCCTCGGACAGCGGCAACTCGAAATCGACCGAGTTCGTGGTCGAGGAATCCTGGGTTTCGCGAACCAGCGCACGAATCTCTGGACTGCGAATCGTCCTGCCGGACACTAGACCCAGTGCGATGGCGCTGTTGGTCGCCCGGAGTACCGTGAGCGAATTGTCCACAACCATTCCCGCAGTTGCGAGAACCGAGATGAGACGTGAAGCGATGTCAGCGAGGGGCTCGTCCGCGGCCGCTTTCAGTCGGGTGTGACGAGCGCGGAAGACCAGATAGGTAGCAACCGCAACAAACACAGCGACCACGCTGGTCACTGCAAGGAAAACCCCGAAACTCACCACCGTCTCAGGCTAGGTGACGATTGGCACGGTATCGTGGACCTACGGCCCGCAAGGCCAGGCATTTAATCCGATGTTTGCGAATTGTTTGAGAGCGGTTCACCTTGCTCTGGTTCGCTACAGACATAAAGCCGAGAGGTAAGCAGATGCGCGAAATGTTTGATCAAGAACTGCAATCCGTTCAACTTCGAATCGTCGAAATCGCGGACAGCGTGTTCACCATCGTGACCGACGCGACGACCGCGTTGTTGGAGACCGATGTCAAAGCCGCCGACCGTGCTCTCGCCGGTGCGGAAAGTGTGAGCGAAAAAGCCCTGTCCCTGGACGAACTCGTCATCCGAACGCTCGCACTGCAGGCACCGGTAGCTAAAGATTTGCGAATTCTGGTGTCGACGCTCCGAATCTCGGCCTCTCTCGAGAGAATGTCGGCGCTCGCGTCGCACATTGCCACTATCGCTCGATTCCGCTTCCCCGATTCCGTGATTCCAGAATCGTTGTCCGACACCTTCGACGAGATGGTTCGACTTGACGTTCGCCTGTCCAAAAAACTCGTCAAGTTGCTCAAGAACACGTCCGTCGACCTCGCCCGATCCATTCAGGCGGCCGACGCGCGCGTTGACGAACTCCACCGCGAAGTGTTCGAGGTTGTTCTCGACAAGTCGTGGAAAGAAAAGGCCGTGCACACTGTGGACGTGACTCTTGCGAGCCGCTATCTGGAACGAATCGCCGACCATGTCGTCGAAATCTCGTCGAAGGTGAGCTATCTCACGACCGGTGAATGGTCGGACACCGACCTCGACGACTAGCGGGTTGTCAGTTCCGCAAACTCGGGGTGCCGCTTAATCACAACCGGAATGAACGGACACACCCCGACGATTCGATGAGTCGTGTTGTCGCGGAACCATTCCAGAACGGCGATAACGAGTTCCGTTCCTGCCCCGGAATTGCGCATGGTCGGAAGTACTTCGGTGTGAAAGAGCCGAGCGATGCCGTCGGTTACCTCGAAGTCGACCCAGCCAACGGGTTCACCGTCGCGAAGCCCAACGATGCGTTCGTCCGAAACCTGAATGTCCATGACACCATTCTGTTAGTGGCCCGCCGCCGCCGCGGCATCGACACTCTCTTGGTGGCCGCTCTTTTCCCGAAGTGGCTCATCCTTAATGAACCACGACAAGACGAATGCGGCGAAGGCCACTATGAGCGCGACGAAATAAACCGATTGAGCGGACACCGCAAATCCCTCGATGAAGGGAAGCGCCAGAGCACTGTCCGCACCGTTCAGAAATGACGTATTACCTGACAATGCCCCGTTGAGGCTCTCCGGGTTGGCGGAACCCTGTTTCAAAAGGTCGATAATTCCGGCATTGGCAGGATTGTTCACGATGTTCGGATCCCGAAAAGCGGTCGCCAAATCTGTTTGTGTTTGAGGTTGGGCGAAAATCTCTTTGATTGCTTCGGGAATTCGACCGAAGAGCACAGAGAAGAGCACCGCGGTGCCGAGAGTTCCGCCGATTTGGCGGAAGAAGGTCGCTGCCGCCGTGGCTACCCCCATGTGGTGTGGGTCTACCGCGTTCTGGCTCGCAAGAGTCAAGGTTTGCATCGTGAGCCCCAACCCTGATCCGACGAGAAGCATCCCCAGCATGAGGAATCCGAGGTCGGAATCACGGGTGATTTGACCGAGCCAGAGAAAGGCCATTACAAGCAACCCGGTTCCGACCACGGGAAGCATTTTGTAGCGCCCGGTTCGTGAAATAACCCGTCCGCCGATTGCCGTTGACACCATGATTCCGATGACCAACGGCAACATCTGCATACCGCTCTCGGTTGGGTTTGACCCCACGACGAGCTGAAGGAATAGCGGAAGAGTCATCATCGCACCGAACATGGCGAATCCGACCAGAACTCCGAGGACAGTGATTTGTGTGAACGTTGTCGATCGGAACAGGGATAGCGGTATCAGCGCGTTGTCACCCATCCGCGACTCGGCGATGATGAAACCGACAATTCCCGCGATACCCAGCGCGTACATCAGGAGTGACAACGGGGATAACCAGCCCCAGTCGCGTCCCAGTTCGGCCACAATCAACAAGGGAACCACCGACAAAATCACCGTCACCACACCGAGCCAATCGATAGGGACGTTGTGCCTGATTTGAGGCACGTGAAGGAAACGCCACACCATGTACACCGCAATTGCGCCGATCGGTACATTAATGAGGAAAACCCAACGCCAGCCGTCAATCCACAACATTTCGTTCATCCCGGCGAAAAATCCGCCCACGAGGGGACCGATGACGCTGGAGGAACCGAAAACGGCGATGAAAAACCCCTGATATTTGGCTCGCTCCCGCGGAGCCACCATGTCGGCGATGATAGTGAATGCGAGCGACATCAGACCGCCCCCACCAATCCCCTGCAGAGCACGGAAACCGGCGAGAGAGCCCATAGACCAGGCGAAACCGGATGCGACCGATCCGATTAAGAAGATGATGATCGACCACATATAGATGGGTCGTCGACCGAAAATGTCACTCAGTTTTCCCGCAATAGGAGTGACAACAGTAGACGTGATGAGGTAGGCCGTCGTGACCCACGCCTGCAACGCCAACCCATTGAGGTCGTCCGCGATAGTTCGCATGGCAGTTCCGACAACGGTTTGGTCCAGCGCCGAGAGAAAGAGGCCGGACATGAGCCCGATAAGTACGAGCCAAATCTGACGCGGCGTCATTGAGGGAGTAGCGGAAACTGCGGGTGAAAGGGTCGATTTTGGCACGGCGTTCATCCTACGCCCGCTAACGTTAAGGGGATGTTTCGAACCCTCGCCCTCATCGCCACCGTTTCAGTTCTCCTGACAGGGTGTGTGACGTCATCCCCTCCCCAATCAGAAATTCCGGCGCCCACTCAACAGTCCCCGACCGCGACGGCAGCCCCAGTCCCGTCCACACCACCACCCCCCACGGCTGTTGCCGCGGTATTCGACACGACCCTCTATTCCATCGACGAGGCCGATTCTCTGTGGGTTGTGGTGGACAAGTTACGGCGTTTGTCACCGAAAAAATACGTGCCGAAAAGCCTCACGACTATGAACGTTCCCCACGCCTATACGCCGATTCTTCGACGGGATGCGGCAAAGGCCTATCTCAAAATGTTTCGCGCGGCGCGCAGAGACGGAATTAACCTGGTTGTCCAGAGCGGCTACCGGTCGTATTCGTCACAGGTTTCGGTATACAACGGTTGGGTCGCGTCGATTGGCCGAAACGCGGCCGATTTGCAGAGCGCACGCCCGGGTCATTCCGAGCACCAAATTGGGCTGTCCGTCGATATCGCCGCCGCGAACCGAGTGTGCACGATACAAGCGTGTTTTGGGCGAACACCGGAAGGTAAATGGTTGATGCACAATGCGCCACGCTTCGGGTGGCACCTGCGATATCCCAAAGGAAAAACGTCGATCACGGGGTATATCTACGAACCGTGGCATTGGCGCTACGTCGGGGTGGAACTTGCCGTGGAACTGAGCCTGACGCCGAAAATCACTTTGGAAGAGTTTTTCGGTTTACCCGCCGCTCCCAATTACGCCAAATAATCGCCCGGCTAGGCACTCTCGCCCGCGATAGTCTGGAATCCCTGCGATTAGGAAAGGAGCCACCGTGGTGTACGCCTATTTAGGGCCGGTTGGCACTTTCACTTGGGCCGCGCTGGGGCAAGTTCCCGAAGCGGAAGGTCAGGATTGGCTTCCCGTCAATAACGTCGGGGACGCGCTGGCCGCGGTGGTTGACGGGCGCGCCGACGCGGCAATGATTGCCGTCGAAAATTCCGTCGAAGGTGGTGTGAGCGCGGCACAGGATGCGCTTGCGCAGTCGTCCGGGCTACAAATCCTGGGGGAGTTTCTTGTCCCCGTGAATTTTGATGTCGTAGCTCGTCCGGGCACCACGCTCGCCGATGCTCACGTCGTTGTGGCGCACCCGGTTGCCTACGCCCAGTGCCGACAGTGGCTCGAAGCACATATTCCTCACCATCAACACATGCCCGCAACGTCCAACGTGTCAGCCGCACTGGACGTCGCTGAGGGTCGCCACGGCGACGCGGCAATTGCGCCTGCCGGATTTGCGATGCACGCGGAGCTTGAAACTCTCGACACGCTCGTCGGTGATAACCCGTCCGCGGTCACCAGGTTTGTCCTCATTGGTCGTCGTCGGGCAGTGTCACCACGCACGGGAACGGATAAAACAACGGTCATCGTTGAACTGCCGCATGATCGGCCCGGCGGACTCCTGGAGATGTTGGAGCAATTCGCCACACGCGGAGTCAACCTGTCACTTTTAGAATCACGGCCAATCGGAGATGCGCTCGGTCGCTATCGGTTCGTGATCGATATCGACGGGCACATCGAGGACGAACGGGTCGCGGACGCGCTTCTTGGGCTGAAACGCTACAGCCCCGGACTTCAGTTCCTTGGTTCCTACCGTCGAGCGGATGGGTACACACCGACCGTCGCCGAACAGTATTCCGACACCGCGTTTGTCGATGCGAGGGCGTGGCTCGACCGGCTCGTCACCGGGGAAGAAGGCTGACGATGATCGACCCCGCACTGCTTCGGGCGGAACCAGAGGTTGTCCGCGCCTCACTCCTCGCCCGCCGTGAGGACCCTGCTGTGGTGGATCGGGCACTCGCAGCCGATCAGGTCCGCCGCGATGCCATCGTTCACTTCGAAACGCTTCGAGCGGAACAAAACGCCCACGGTAAAATCGTTGCTGCCGCATCGAAAGAGGACAAGGCGGTTCTTATCGCCGCGGCACAGGATTTAGCCGAGCGCGTCAAAATTGCCGAGAAAGTCGCAACCGAAGCGGGCGAGAATTTCACTCGCGTCGCGGGCGGAATCGGGAACATCATCATCGACGGAGTGCCGGCCGGGGGCGAGGAAAACTTCGTCACGTTACGCGAGGTGGGCGACGTTCCCGCGTTCGATTTTGAGCCACGCGATCACCTCGAGCTGGGTGAAATGCTGGGCGCGATTGACATGCTCCGTGGAACCAAGGTCTCCGGTTCACGTTTTTATTTCTTGTCGGGAATCGGCGCCCGGCTTGAAATCGCACTGATGTCGCTGGCGTTGGACCGCGCCCTTGAGGCGGGCTTCACCCCCCTCATCACGCCGACGTTGGTAAACCCCGCCATCATGCAGGGCACGGGATTTCTGGGGGCGCACTCGGACGAGATCTATTACCTGCCCGCCGATGATCTGTATCTGACGGGAACGAGCGAGGTCGCTCTCGCCGGTTTTCACGCGGACGAAATCCTTGATCTGACCAACGGACCGAAACGGTACGCGGGTTGGTCGACCTGTTATCGACGTGAGGCCGGCTCGTACGGCAAAGACACCCGCGGAATTCTGCGCGTTCACCAGTTCAACAAGCTTGAGATGTTCTCGTACTGCGCTCCGGCCGAGGCCGAGACGGAACACGACCGTCTCGTCGCGTGGCAAGAGGAAATGATGCAACTTCTTGGTCTTTCCTACCGCGTGATCGATGTTGCGGCGGGCGACCTTGGTTCGTCGGCGGCGCGAAAATTCGACATCGAGGCGTGGATTCCGACTCAGGGCACGTACCGGGAACTGACGTCAACATCGAACTGCACGACGTTCCAAGCGCGTCGCCTGAACATCCGGCATCGTCCGGACGGGGGTGCGACCGAGACCGTCGCAACACTCAATGGCACACTCGCAACCACCCGATGGCTGGTGGCAATTCTCGAGACGCATCAAAACGCGAACGGTTCGGTCGCCATCCCCGACGCACTCCGTCCGTACCTCGGTGGCCTCGCCGTCGCAGAACCTCTGTCGTGATGGCAGTGCCCGCAGAACCGTGGTTGGTCGCGATAGACATTGACGGAACTCTCATTTCGGATTACGGGGACCTTAACCCGTGGACAGTCAACGAGGTCCAACGACTGGACCGAGCGGGACATCGCATCACAATCGCGACCGGTCGCTCGGTTCCCATGACGCTTCCCCTCGTCGAAAAATTGGGAATCTCCCCCGAATACCTGGTCTGCGCCAACGGTGCGATTGTGGTGCGGCATGATCGAAACGACCCGACCGGATACGTGCGCGACACGGTCGAGTTGTTCGACCCACAGCGGGTGTTACGGGAAATTCACCAGACCATTCCCGACGCCCATTACGCCGTTGAAGACGAGACGGGTCTGCTGCGCTACATCGGTTGGTTCCCCGAAACTGGAGTGAACATGCAGACGCAGAAAATGAATTCGTTCGAAGAATTAATGACAAACCAGGCAACGCGTGTCGTCGTGATTGCGCCGACGTCGCGGGAAGACTATTTCACGGACGTGGTGGAAATGTTGGGGTTGCACAAAGTCACGTATTCGGTGGGGTACACATCGTGGCTCGATATCGGGCCACAAGGAGTGAACAAATCGACCGCACTGGAATTGGTGCGGGAGCGTTGGAAAATCCCGCGCGAAAGGGTCATGGCGGTCGGCGATGGTCGCAACGATGTGGACATGCTCGAATGGGCCGGCGAATTCGGTCGCGGTGTTGCGATGGGACAGGCGCCCGCTGAGGTGCGGAGGGCAGCCAGCGAAATGACTCTCGACGAGTCCGAAGGAGGACTCCCATCCGTATTGGCGACACTCGAATAGCGGACTGATAGACCTCGGTTAGACTTGAGGAGGAGGGCTGTCCGAGAGGCCGATGGAGCTGGTCTTGAAAACCAGTGGGCAGCAATGTCTCGTGGGTTCGAATCCCA
>JANRET010000120.1 GCA_030725885.1 Microbacteriaceae bacterium
GCGAAGGACTGGTCATCGCTATCGAGCCGTGGTTCATGCGCGACACCGACGAGATCTTCACGGACGAGGACGGGTGGACGCTGCGTTCCATCGATGGCTCACGCGGCGCGCACAGCGAGCACACCATCGCGGTCACGGCCGACGGACCGATTGTTCTGACCGCTCGGGGCTAAGTCCACCCACTCAGAAAATTCGCGGCCAACACCTCCCGCGTTTACTCGCCGAGAAGATCCGGGCGACGCTCGCGAGTCCGCTCAATCTGCTGTTCGCGCCGCCACTCGGCAATCTTGGCGTGATGTCCGCTGAGAAGGATTTCCGGGACGGTCAACCCACGCCACTCCTGCGGTTTGGTGTACGACGGATATTCGAGAAGACCGCCTTCGTGGCTCTCTTCGTCGAGCGACGCGGGGTTACCCACCATTCCCGGCACCAGCCGCGTGATTGCTTCGATCATGGCCATCGTCGCGACTTCGCCGCCATTCACTACGTAGTCCCCGAGCGATAGTTCACGCACGCGGATTCGACCCGCGTAGTGGTCGATGACTCGCTGGTCGATTCCTTCATAACGCCCGCAGGCGAACACGAGGTGTGATTCCTCGGACAGTTCACGAGCAATCTCTTGAGTGAACAGCGCGCCGGCCGGAGAGGGCACCACAAGAACGGCGTTGTCCGTCACGAGGGAATCGAGAGCCTCGCCCCACGGCTCGGGGCGCATCACCATTCCGGCTCCGCCGCCGTAAGGGCTGTCGTCGACCGTCTTGTGGACGTCGTGGGTGAAGTTACGCAGATTCGTGGCCTCGATTGTCAGTAATCCCGATTCGCGCGCTTTACCGACGAGCGACACGTCCAGCACCCCGAAGAACTCGGGGAATATCGTGACGATGTCGATGCGCATGAGGGAAACTCTAGGCGCCGACCGATTCGGGCTCGTCGTCGACCGGGTCTTCGAAGAGCCCGACGGGCGGGTCGATGTCCATCGTTCCCGCGTCGATGTCGACTCCCGTCACAATCGCCTTGACGAACGGGACGAGAACCTCGCCCGCGTCGGTGTCGATGACGAGTAGGTCTTGGGCGGGAAAATGATCGACTCGCGCGATCGTTCCCACCGCAACGCCGTCGCGACGAACCGACAAACCAATGAGCTGGTAGTCGTACCACGCGTCTTCTTCGGCGGGGCGGGCATCCTGGTCTTCATCAACCCACAGAATCGCCTTGACAAGCGACTCAGCCGCGTCACGATCCGTGATTCCGTCGAGGAACACCACCGCGTGATCGTTGTACCACTTCAGTTCGGTGAGCGTAACGGTCTTGCCGAACCACGGAGATTCGTCGGGCACCTGCAGGGTGTAGACCGACCCGGGCACGAAACGCAGAGCGGGATCGTCCGTGTACAACTCGAGTTTGATAGCGCCCTTGAGTCCGTGGGCTTTGAGAAGTCGACCAACGCGGAGACCCGATTCAGGTCGCTTCGCGGAGGGCATTATTCCGCGGTGTCGACGATGTCGACGCGGATGCGCTTGCCGTCGGCAATCGCGAGGATGAGAGTGCGCAATGCTTTTGCCGTACGACCGCCCTTCCCGATGACACGACCGAGGTCGTCCGGGTGCACCGAAACCTCGAGCAGGTCGCCGCGCGGAGTGCTCTTGGCCACAACAGTGACGCTCTCCGGGTGGTCGACAATTCCCGAGACCAGGTGTTTAAGGGCGGCCGCCAGCATCAGACTTATTCGGCCTTTTCGTCGGTGGTTGCGTCGTCAGCAGCAGGTGCTTCCTCAACGGCGGGTGCTTCTTCAGCGGGCGCTTCCTCAGCAGGTGCTTCTTCGGCCGCGGGAGCGTCTTCGACGACGGTCTCTTCGACGGTGTCCGCGACGACATCGGGTGCTGTTTCGACTGCGTCGACGGGCGCCTCGGTGACGTTCTCGACAACCTCGTCAACGACCTCGGCGGTTGCCGGGACGACCTCTTCGACCTTCTTTTCGACGCGGGGACGCACAACCGACTTCTTGGAGGTGTCCTCGGCGAAAACGACCTTGTCGTCTTTCGTCAGGATCGTGTTCTTGGCCGACTTGTCGCCCTTGAACTTCCCCCAGTCGCCTGAGAGCTTGAGGATGACGAGCACCTGCGGGCTGGGCTGAGCACCGACGGACAGCCAGTACTGGGCGCGCTCTGAGTTGATTTCGATGAGCGACGGGTTCTCGGTCGGGCGGTACTGACCGATTTCTTCGATCGAACGGCCGTCGCGCTTGGTGCGCGAATCGGCGACGACGATGCGGTAATGAGGCGAACGGATTTTTCCCATTCGCTTGAGGCGTATTTTGACAGCCACGGTTCTCCAGAGTTGTTTGCGATGACGCACCGCATTTCGGGCGTGGGGTTGCTCGAATGCGGAAGCAGGACGCCACTTCGCAGGGTTAGAGGGTCCTACGAGATGGACACGTGCCTCAGTCTGCCAGATAACCGGCGAGTTATCCAATCAGCGTCGTCGAGACCACCACACCCCCGCGAGGGCGACAGTGCCACCCGCAATCGCGATGGGGTGTGGCCACTCGCCGAGCAGCAACGCCGACTCGACAACGACGAGCGGTGGCACGACATAGGTGGACACGCCGAGCCGACCAGCGGGCATGCGCTTGAGCGCATAACCCCACAAACCAAAACCGAGCGCGGTGGGAATCGCACCCAACCACACCGCTCC
>JANRET010000121.1 GCA_030725885.1 Microbacteriaceae bacterium
CACATCCGACCACCGACCACCTGCGACACGCCGCGTGCACGAGTATCGAACAAATGTTCGAACACGAGTAGAGTCTCCCCAAGAGAACTCAACAGCTTGTTATCCACGGAAGGCGCCGAGCCCGGCACCCGTGTCGGACCTGCCTCCTACCGTGGAAATCAATCAGGACAGTTCCCGCCTTGTCCCGAGGTTGTAGGCCCGGCTTCATCGGCCCGCAACGGAAAGACAGCAGATAGGCAGCAACCCACTAGAACAAGGAGACACCGTGGCTACATCCACAGACCGCGATAAAGCGCTGGAAACAGCGCTCGCACAGATTGATCGACAGTTCGGCAAGGGCGCGGTCATGCGCCTCGGTTCGGAAGAACGCGCGAAGGTTGCCGTTATCCCGACCGGATCCATCGCCCTCGATGTCGCCCTCGGCGTCGGTGGGTTGCCCAGGGGCCGCATCGTAGAAATCTACGGACCGGAATCGTCGGGTAAGACGACCCTCACACTTCACGCCATCGCGAACGCTCAGGCCGCTGGCGGAGTCGCCGCATTCATCGACGCGGAACACGCGCTCGACCCCGAATACGCCAAAGCGCTCGGAGTCGACATCGACCAACTTCTCGTCTCACAGCCCGACACGGGTGAACAGGCTCTCGAAATCGCCGACATGCTCGTGCGCTCGGGGTCCATCGACCTCATCGTCATCGACTCGGTTGCCGCACTCGTGCCACGTGCCGAAATCGAAGGCGAGATGGGGGACACTCACGTCGGTCTGCAGGCCCGCCTCATGTCGCAGGCGCTGCGCAAGCTGACCGGTGGTCTCAACACGACCGGAACGACGATGATCTTTATCAACCAGTTGCGCGAAAAAATTGGTGTCTTCTTCGGAAGCCCCGAAACCACCGCCGGTGGAAAGGCGCTCAAGTTCTATGCGTCGGTCCGCCTCGACATCCGTCGCATCGAGACCCTCAAAGAGGGCACGGACGCCGTCGGAAACCGCACCCGCGTCAAGGTGGTCAAGAACAAGATGGCGCCGCCCTTCAAGCAGGCGGAATTCGACATCCTGTTCGGGTCCGGAATCTCTCGCGAGGGCAGCCTCATCGACTTTGGTGTCGAGCACAACATCGTGCGCAAGTCTGGCGCCTGGTACACCTACGAGGGCGACCAGCTCGGTCAGGGCAAGGAAAACGCTCGCAAGTTCCTGCTCTCGCACCCCGAGATGGCGAACGAGATCGAGACGCGCATTCTGACGGCTCTGGGCATCGGGGAAGGTGTCGAAGAAGTTGCGGCGACCGGAACCGACGGAGCCCCCGTCGATATTTCGACCAAGGCCGCTCTGCGCAAGGCTGACACCGATGGTGTTGACGCCGCACTCGCCGCACTGGCACCGGACACCGAGTAACACGTGACGGACATCGATCGTCCCGAGGGGCGCCTGGCCACGGTCACGGCGTTCCCCGGGACGTTCGACCCCACGGACACCGAGACGGATGACAACCCGGAATCGGCAGGCGAACTCGCCAAGCGGGCGGAAAACATCGCGATGTATGCGCTGACTCGCCGCGCGGTGTCCATCCGCGAGATGGAAAAGCTCCTGAAATCGCGGGACCTGCCTGACGACGTCGTGGCGACGGAGATCGCGCGGCTCGAAGGTGTTGGACTCCTCGACGATTACGCGCTCGCGACCGACCTTGCCGAGCGTTTCCAGCGCCGCAAGGGCCTCGGCGCCTCCGCGGTCAAGCAGGAACTCGGCAAACGCCTGCTGTCGCCCGCGTCAATCGACCTCGCCGTCGCGGAACTGCCGGGCGACCAACTCGAACTCGCGACGGTCGAAGCGCGTAAACGGCTCTCGCGGCTCAAGGGTCTCGACAAAGAAACGCTCAACCGTCGCCTCTATGCGTACCTGCAGCGCCGGGGTTTTCGCGGGTCGGAAATCTCGAACGCCATTAAGGCGGCACTGGCGGAATCGACCGACAACGTCGCCCGCGTGACCTTTCGGTGACACTTCACCTATAAGCGCGGTAAAATCGGACGTTATGAGCACAATCCTGGCGTCACCGCGCACCTATGAGGTGCGCACCATGGGGTGCCAGATGAATGTGCACGACTCCGAGCGCCTGTCGGGTTCGCTCGAGGCTGCAGGGTACGTCCCAGCCGTCGCCGGAGCCGAGGCGGACGTTGTTGTTCTCAACACCTGTGCGGTCCGCGAAAACGCGGGAAACAAGCTATACGGAACGCTCGGTCATCTCGCGTCCATCAAGCGCGAACACGAGGGCATGCAGATCGCGGTCGGTGGATGCCTCGCGCAAAAGGACAAGCACGACATTGTGACCAAGGCACCGTGGGTCGACGTCGTGTTCGGCACCCACAACATGGGGTCGTTGCCGACCCTTCTCGAACGTGCCCGGCACAACGACGAAGCCCAGGTCGAAATCCTCGAATCCCTCGACGTGTTCCCGTCGACGCTTCCCACCAAACGCGAATCGACGTATTCCGGCTGGGTCTCGATTTCGGTCGGCTGCAACAACACCTGCACGTTCTGCATCGTCCCGAGCCTGCGCGGCAAAGAGATGGATCGTCGACCGGGTGATGTCCTCAGCGAAGTCCAAGCACTCGTCGACGACGGTGTGACCGAGGTCACCTTCCTCGGACAAAACGTCAACACGTACGGCGTCGA
>JANRET010000122.1:0-1992 GCA_030725885.1 Microbacteriaceae bacterium
CTGTCGTAATTCAGAATCGACAGGACAAGTGTCGCGCGGCTGACTGCTTCGGCAACCGTCCCCTCGATTTCCACACCCGGCGAACCGCGGAAGAACAATTCGCCTTCGTGGTAGCCCCGAATGTCACCAGAAAAACGGTAGGTCGAGAGGTAGGTCAGCGCCGCGGGTGACACGATGTGTTCCGAGTCAAGCCACGCGAGAATCTCGTCGGTAAAACAAAATGAGTCAATCGCGTCGAGAAGGCGTCCGACGCCGGCACAGACCCCATATCGTCGACCACCGTGCAGGCGCCTCGAAAACACTTCAAACACGCTCCGACGGTCGGCGTGCCCGTCGCGCAGCGCCGCGTCAATCATGGTCAGCTCGTAGCGGTCGGTGAACAGCGCGGTCGATTCGGTCATCCCGATTACTCGTCGCGCATTCGCTCGTACACTTCCTTGCACGTCGGGCAGATCGGAAATCGATCGGGGTTCGAGTTGGGCGTCCATTTTTTGCCGCACAGTGCGCGCACCGGCTTTCCGGTGACGGCCGACTCGAGGATCTTCTCTTTTTGCACGTAGTGCGAGAACTTGTCGTGGTCGCCGTCGTCCGTGCCGTCGTTGTCGAGTAGGCGCTCGAGTTCTCGGTCGAGAACGTCGATGGTTCCGGGGTTGTCGCCGTCAGAAGTCATGCCACGAGTTTACTGCGGGTGACTATTCGAGTGAGCCGACCGTGATTGTGCCGTCCCGCGCGACACCACCTCGGACATAGGTGAAAATCGTTTCGGTGCCGGGACGAACGGACCGAACCTGAGCGGTGATGTCCACTTCATCTCGAATCGGGATTCCATTGAACGAGGTGATGACATCACCCTTCTGAAGCCCCGCATCCGCTGCGGGCGAACCCAAATCCACGCCTTGAACCTCTGCGCCGATTACCCCGCTGCTGGCCGACACGCCACTCACCATTGCACCAATTCGGCCGTGCGTTGACGATCCGTCAGTGATGAGGTCGGTGGCCACTCGATAGATCAGCGTCGCCGGTAGCGCGAAACCGACACCGATGGATCCGTCCGAGGCTCCGCTACTGGCGATTGCGACATTAATACCGACGAGTTGTCCGAGCGAATTAAGCAACGCACCGCCCGAATTACCCGGGTTGATCGCGGCATCGGTCTGGATTACCGGTAGCGAGAGGTCCTGGGTTAGGGCAGAACTCTCTGACCCGGGCAAATCAAAGTTGAAGCCGTCCTGTTTATTCGATATCGTGATGGACCGATTGAGCGCTGACACGACTCCTTCGGTGACCGTGTTTTGGAGTCCCAACGGCGCGCCGATTGCGATGACCTCGCTGCCGACGGTGACGGAATCTGCGTCGCCGAACTCAATGGGCACGAGCCCGGTCGTGGCAATCTTGATGACTGCAACGTCGAGAACGGAATCGACTCCGACGATGTTGGCCGGAAAGAGCCGGCCATCGCTCAGAGTGACGCGAATGGTGGGAGCGTTTTCCTTACCCGAAAGGGTAGCGACGTGCGCATTGGTGATGATGTATCCGTCGTCGGAATAGATCACACCGGAACCTGCGCCCGATGCCGAGGTCCCCGAGACTTCAATGGTGACGACTGACTGCAGAGACTTTGCGGCGACGGCCGTCGCCGAGCTCGGATTTCCTGAATTGTTGATGGTGACGGCCTGCGGCTGGACAACCGTTCTAAATGCGGACCCGGTGATTCCGGCAACCGTCACACCGACTGCGCCACCGAGGACCCCGGCGACGACGGCGATGCTCGCGGCGGTCTTCAAGGGGATTTGACCCGCGAGGAATCTCGGACGCGGCGGAGAAACGACATCGGTCTCGACAGTACTGACCGAAGCAACCTTTTCGGGGTCGGCCGACACCACCTTTCGAACACGCGTGACGCGAGGCGTGGTCGAGGTTGCCTCTGGCGCGGGCAGAGTCGAGGTGCGGGGCGTAGCGGGCTTGCGGGGGGTCGCGGGCTTGCGGGGGGTC
>JANRET010000122.1:2002-2617 GCA_030725885.1 Microbacteriaceae bacterium
GTCGCGGGTTTACCGACTGTTTCCGGTAGCGCGTTGTCATTTTCCATGGCTCAAGAATCTACTCGCTTCCTATGAATTTCCCTAAGCCGGCGGAGCGTTCCCCTTGAATTTCCCTAAGCCGGCGCAGCGTTCACCCGCGGGCGTCCGTCGGGCAGCCCGGTGCGCTACCAGCGCAGGACCGGTCAACGAGCACCAGATCAGCCGATAACACCGCCAGTTCAAGTTCGTTGGCCCAGACCGCGACCTCTCCGGTCAGCGGTACCCAATCCTGGGACCCGAACCGATAGGCGGCCGAGTACCAAACCAGCAGGCGTACTCGATAGCGCCCCTCGGACTGGTAAAAGTGGCTCGTCGGAGTAGCCGTCCACGGCGCTTGTCCCAGTTCACGCCAGGGGGCTCCGTTCATCGCACTTGTTCGTCTCTCTCCGTCTCCAAAGTAACGCCGGAACAAAATCGGAGTGAATCGGACATCGGCGGGGTTCCCCAGCAATTCGCCCGAAACGGTGTGGGCGGCGGCGGATGACCAAAAGTTTGTGGGGATTCGACGAACCGACCATCCCGAGGGCTCGCTGAACTGCACGGGGGGATGCGGGCGAAACGACTCGAGGTCGCTAA
>JANRET010000123.1:0-669 GCA_030725885.1 Microbacteriaceae bacterium
CCACAACGTTGACCGCGGTGAGTTGAACTTTATGCTCGTCCTTATCTTTTTTCCCACCCGCTTGAAAGCGTCGGTAAAGGCCCGACGCCGCATCGAACTTCCACGACGGCGTGTTCAGGCTTGAGAATGAGGTGATGAGGCGTCCTGCTGGCTTCCCCCGCACAATAGCCGTGGGCGACTCGGTTCCACGCGCGAATTCGAATGCTGGTGCCGGTGGGCGTAGTTTCGATCGCTTTGCTACCAACTTGGTCGCCCTCACAATCACGTTGTGGGGAGAGATTTTTTTAGACGACCGATAAATGTACTTTTCGGTTCCAGCCTGACCGTGAATCACGTTCTTCACCCTCGTCGCCACCATCATCTGGACGAAACGTTGTTGCCCGCCGGAATACGCGATGATCCCACGGAACGGCGAGGCGATGTCTGGATCCATCGGGCGAATAGAGCGAATGGGTCCGATTTCTTTCGGGATTACCGAGTGCCACACCGCGACGTAACGGGTGAAGCCTCCTTCGACCAACTCCTCGAAAACGATGTCGGCATCGTTGAGCCCAATCTGCGGTCGAGCGGTGGGATTGTTGTCAATCTTGGCCATTAATACCGGGTACTGAAGGGAACCTACCTCTACCTGAACGCCCGTCAGAGGGGCAAATTCCACCGGGGTGGGAG
>JANRET010000123.1:679-1141 GCA_030725885.1 Microbacteriaceae bacterium
GGTGGGAGTAGGCGTCGGAGTCGGAGTCGGAGTCGGAGTCAGGGTGGGCGACGCGGTTGGGTTCCCGACCGGACCAACGATGACGTTCGGCAGCACGATTGCTGCCCACGCGGTGAGCGCTACCGCGAGAACGATGCCCAGGGCAATGAGAAATTTTTTCTTCATGGGGTTCCGATGCTATTCCGCGGCTAGCGGATGTAGTCGCTACCCATCAAAACCGTGACACGGGCGCCCGGGAACCTGTCCGATTGTTTGACCGCCTTAATGCCCAGACTCTTGGCAACACTCGTCGCCAGAGAAAGGTCCTCGTCCGGCCCATACACAACGACACTGATTTTGATCGTCGAGTCAGCCGCATTTGCCGTCGTGATATTCGGCCAGGACTGTTCCTTCAAAATAGCGGCGACATCCTTGTCGAGCGTTTCTGAAGTGGTTCCGTTGAGCACCGTGATGGTAATCGCC
>JANRET010000123.1:1151-13408 GCA_030725885.1 Microbacteriaceae bacterium
TCCACCAGCGGAATTGTCGGAGTCGGAGTCGGAGTCGGCGTGGGGGTGGGTGTTGCGGTGATGCCCAACACGGGAAGGTCGATCTCTTGGAGATTTCGGGCGTCGAGGACCGCGACGCCCGCGAGCGCCGCGAGAATCAGAACCGATGTCACTCCGATCGACAGCACAACCTTGACCCACCAGGGTTTGCGCGCCACGGGTTGACGGTGAGCACCCACACGCGCTGGAATAGCCGACTTGTCGTCGAATCGGTCTTGGGGGTATTTAGTCACGCGAACGTCACATCCATCTCTCGGGTCATTGCATTGAGGGCGCATTTGCATCGGCAAAACTGCGAACTAAAACAGAGTCATACCGCCGAGCGGCAGGTGACTCCATTATTGCGTATAAGCGCTGGTAGTAGCGGACCAGAGAGAGAGCCCACACTTTTCGGACGAGAGACTCTTTTGAACGGGTCGATCCCCAGTTGTCCCGCTCAAACTCAATCAGGTCAATTTCTTCGGGTGTGAGTCCGGACGAATCGCGCACAGAAACCCGGCGACCGAGTGGGTCAACTGACGCGATGGCGGATCCATCGAGACTCAGGATGAAGTCACCGATGACGCCCGCCGCATCTGCGGCATCCTTAAGACGGGGGATCACATCGCGGCCATCGAGCGACACCCATCGGACTTTTGACCGGAGGCAATAGTTCGCGAATTTTTCCCGTTCGGAGGGGTCGAGATACACGAGCACCGCGGGCGACCAAATCACCACGGTTCCGGACGGTACCGCTTTGCGCGCACGCGCCACTGCACCGCGAATCTGTGCGACCGCGTCGCCTACCGTCATGCGCGGCGGGTTTTCTGCTACCGTGTCAGCCGCCGCCCGCACCAGCTCAAGCCTTTCCTGTTGTTCCGGCCAGATCAGTGCCTCAAGCCACTGTCGGTCGGCCAAGTCACCAACGTCCAGCGGATTCAGGTCGATTCCCTCCCGATACACAATGTGAGGGCGGCGCGGAGGGCTCGCCCCCCAGCCAGCGATTTCGGCGGTGAGCCGGACGGCCGACGGGCCGTCTGTCGGGTGCGACTCGATGACACGACCAGGAGCAGTCCAACGGTAGGAATAACGATCAGGGAACAGCGTGAGGCCGGCGGATGCGCCAGCCTCAATCAACGAAATCGGTCCGCGAATCCGATTCAACGCGACGAGCAACGGGGTGCACCGGCGTGGATCGTTTGTTTGGGTAGCGCGAGTCCGCGCAAGTTGCTCGATGTCCGGCCACCGTTCAATCCACTCGCCACGAATCGCATTGAACGGACGTAACGGAACACCGGCAACGCGCGCACAGGTCAGAACGAGTACGGGTTGGCGTTTCGCGCGCGGCAGTTTGCCGATCAGGTCAAGAAGTTCCTCGTCGTGCATGATGCCTTCTGCCCAGTCGAAATAGCGTGGGGATTCGGCACCTTCGGCTTTCGCAAAGCGGCGAAACCAGTCGGCGGTCTGTTCCCGCTCGCTGTTCGCCATGTTTCCGAGTTTAATGGTGGACATGACAGATAACTCGATGAAGCGTACCGAGGACGAGTGGCGCGAGACGCTTACTCCCGAACAGTTCCACATCCTGCGTGAGGCCGGTACCGAGCGACCGTTCACCGGCGAACTGCTCAACGAAGAACGCGCGGGGCTCTATACCTGTGGAGGTTGCGGTGCCGAATTGTTCATCGCCGGCACCAAATTCGACAGTCACTGCGGTTGGCCGTCCTTTTACGAAACCATCAATCCCGAAGCGGTAACGCTCATCGAGGACAACTCGCTGGGACAAACCCGAACCGAAGTTCGATGTGCGGCGTGCGACGGTCACCTCGGACACGTTTTTCCCGACGGCTTCGGTACCCCGACTGGCCTTCGATACTGCATGAATTCGGTCGCGCTGAACTTCACGCCCGAGAACGGGTCATGACCGAACACCGCATTTTCGGAACGCCAGTTGCGGTTGTCTATCCCCTGTATCTGGCCAAACTGGTCCGAAAAGGTCACACGGAAGAGGAATTGCGGGACGTGACGCGCTGGCTCACGGGATTCACCGATGCCGAAATCGATGAACACCTCGACCGCAAAACAACGTTCGCGGACTTTTTCGCCGCGGCAAAACTGCATGACAACGCGTCGCTTATCACCGGTGTCATCTGTGGGTTGCGCGTCGAAAACATCGAGGACCCTCTCATGCAAAAGATTCGTTACCTCGACAAGTTGGTCGACGAGGTCGGTAACGGCAAAAAGATGGCGTCCATCTTGAGGGGTTCGAACTAACCTGAGCCTCGAGTGAGGATTGAACTCACGACCCCTTCATTACGAGTGAAGTGCTCTACCACTGAGCTATCGAGGCATCGCCTAATCGGCAACCGCACTAGGTTATCACGCGGAGTCTGTCGCGATTAAGCGCGCGCGACACCGCTCGTTTCGACGAACAACGCCTCGAGCGCCAACAGCGGCGTGACGTTCCGTTCCATGCGCCTGCGAGCGGTCTCGATCGCATCGAGCAGGTTGACCGCGTGTGCGGCGTCGTGACGTTCGAGCCATGACGCAATCTCGGTGTGGAACTCGGAATTGGTGAGGGGCACGTTTCCTCCCAGCGCCACGACCAGGACGTCGCGAAACAGCGACTCGAGGTCGGTGAGGACGCGGTCGACGCCGTCGCGTAGCGAACGGGTGGCGCGACGCTTCTGGTTTTCTTCCAACACCTTTAGTTGCGGCCGCAGCCCCAACGGGACCGCCTCGCCGGGGGCAAGTCCGAGCGACTGCAGGAACTGGGACCGTTCGGTGTCATCCCGCACTTCAGTGAGAGCCTTTGCGTCATCCGTCGCGAGGGACACGATTTCGGCCGCCGTGTTGACCGCGTCGGACACCAGCTGGATTCCCAACACGAGCGAAAGACTGCGGGCTCGGCGTTCGCGAGCATCGGTAGAAGTGGCCAGACGACGAGCCATGCCGATGTGGCTCTGCGCGTGACGCGCCGATTGCTCTGCGATGGCCGGGTCAACACCATCGCGTTCCACCAGCATCGCGGCGATGTCGGCGATCGCGGGAACTCCGATCCGGACGCTGCGAACACGCGACCGAATGGTCGGAATGACATCGGCCTCGCTCGGGGCACACAAAATCCAAATGGTGCGGGCGGCGGGCTCTTCGAGTGCCTTGAGCAGAACGTTGGACGTCCGTTCCGCCATTCGGTCGGCGTCCTCGATGATGATGATCCGCCAGGACGACGCGACCGGCGAACGATACGAGGTCTCAACGAGTTGCCGCACCTCGTCAATGGGAATCAGCACGCGCTCGGTGGCGAGAACGGTCAGGTCGGGGTGGGTGAGCGCGCGGACCTGTCGGTCAACCGAATCAGAATCTTCACCGTCCCCGAGCAATTGCGCAGCGAACGCGCGCGCAATCAACGAGCGACCCGATCCCGCTGGTCCGGTGATGAGCCACGACTGGGTCAGGGTGTCCGGGCTGTCAGCCGCGTTCTGCATCTGTGTAATCACCGAGTCGTGCCCGACAAGGTCCGCCCACAGTGAGGTCATGAGCGCCCGTTCACGCGCGCCAGAATCGCGTCACGGATAACGTCGCGGTCCAGCGTCGCATCGACCACGATGAACCGGTCGGGTTCTGCCGCCGCTAATTCGAGATAGGAATCTCGAACCCGCGTGTGAAACTCGAGCGCTTCCGATTCGAGCCGATCGAACCGCTTGTTCGCCGCATCGAGCCGCTCCCTGCCGACAGTGGGGTCGAGGTCAAGCAAAACCGTGAAGTCCGGCAGTAACCCTTCGGTCGCCCACAGACTGAGATTCCGAACTTCAACCGGGTCGAGAACGCGCCCCGCCCCTTGATAGGCGACCGAGGAATCGAGGTATCGATCTTGAATCACGACGGCGCCGCGCGCGAGCGCCGGACGAACGACGGTCCTGATGTTGTGGGCGCGGTCCGCGGCGTACAACAGCGCCTCGGCGCGCGGCGCAATGTGGTTGCGTGAGTGCAAAACGATTTCTCGAAGTTCCAGTCCGAGGTCGGTGCCACCCGGTTCGCGAGTGAAGACTACTTCGCGGCCCTGGTGCGTGAACCATTCACCCAGCAACTCTGATTGAGTACTCTTTCCCGTTCCGTCACCGCCCTCGAACGTGATGAACAATCCCGTCATTTTTTGGCTCGTGACGGTCGTCGGCCAATCGGTTTCTTCAGGGCTGGCCCTTTCGCGCGACGGTCGGCGATGAGATCCACCGCCCGCTCGTGGGACACCTCTTCGGGGACTTCCCCCGCGGGGATGGTGGCGTTGGTCTCGCCGTCCGTCACGTACGGACCAAACTTGCCGCTCTTGACTTTGATGGGCTTACCGCTGACGGGGTCCGGCTCGAGTTCTTTGATGCTCGACGCCGACCGCGACCCGTACTTGGGTTGCGCGAACAGTTCGAGAGCGTGTTCCAGTGTGACCTCGAAAATCGCCTGCTCGTCGTCCAGCGACCGCGAGTCCGTGCCCTTTTTCAAATACGGCCCGTACGGTCCGTTCTGAGCGGTGATGGGCTTTTCCGTCTCGGGGTCGATTCCGACAACGCGGGGAAGTTCGAACAGTCGAATACACGTCTCGAGGTCGACGGTCGTCGGATCCATCGTGGAAAACAGTGACGCCGTGCGCGGCTTCGGGTCTTTGCCTTTGATTTTTCGGGGCGTGTATTCCGGAAGGGTATAGGTGGGTTCGTTGCCCTCGATGATTTCGGGGTCGATCGGGCTTTCCTGGATGTAGGCGCCGAATCGTCCCACTCGCGCGGTGATCATGCTGGTGCCGTCGGCGCTGACGCCGATTGCCCGAGACCCCGGCTCGGGTGCATCCCTTAGTTCCCGAGCCTTCTCGAGTGTCAGTTCGTCCGGCGCCAAACCATCCGGTACCGATACGTTACGTTTTTCATCCTCCCCCGTTTGAATTTCGAGATACGGGCCGTATTTTCCGCTTCGCAGCACGATCCCGTCGCCTAACGGGAACGAATTCGATTCGCGCGCGTCGATCGTCGATTTCCAGTCGACGCAGGTGTTGACGAGTCCGGCGTGGTCACCCGAGCCGTAGTACCAACGCTGGAGGTAATCGGTGCCTTTCAGTTCGCCGACTGAAATTCGGTCGAGATCGTTTTCGAGTTCCGCCGTGAAGTCGTATTCGACGAAGTCGGTATAAAACTTTTCCAACAGCGTGATGACGGCGAATGCCGTCCAACCGGGAACGAGCGCCGAACCGCGTTTAGTGACATACCCTCGCTCGAACAGGACTCCGATGATGTTGGCGTACGTTGATGGGCGTCCGATCCCCCGTTCTTCGAGGGCCTTCACGAGGCTCGCCTCGGTAAATCGCGGCGGGGGCAGCGTCTCGTGGCCTTTGGGCGTCACCTCGGGCACGGTCAGAACGTCACCAACGGTGAGGTTCGGAATTTTGGCGTCGTCGTCGGAATCCGCCTCGTTACGATCGACGTCCTGGCCCTCTTCGTACGCCGCAAGGAATCCGCGAACGGTGATGGTGGTTCCCGCAGACGACATCGTTGCGGTGCCCAACTCTCCGACCGGAGCGGACATTGTGACCGACACCGTCTCGCCCGTCGCGTCGACCATCTGCGAGGCGACGGTACGTTTCCAAATCAAGTCGTAGAGACGAAATTCGTCGGCGGACAGCAACCGCCGCATCTCCTCAGGGGTCTTGAAGGTGTCCCCCGCCGGTCTAATTGCTTCGTGGGCTTCTTGGGCGTTCTTCACCTTGGATTGGTAGGTCCGCGGTGTTGCCGGAATGGACGCTGGGCCATACAGCGCGACGGCCTGGGCACGGGCGCCCGCCACCGCCTGGGCGGACAGCGACACCGAGTCGGTGCGCATGTAGGTGATGTGCCCGTTTTGGTAAAGGCTTTGGGCAATCCGCATCGCGTCCCGTGACCCGAGCCGCAACTTTCGTCCCGCCTCTTGCTGAAGGGTCGAAGTGGTGAACGGCGCCGCTGGGCGACGCGTGTAGGGCTTCGATTCGATGTTGGTCACGGTGGGGGCGGCAACCTCGAGCGCGTGGGCCAACTGCCGGGCCGTGGCCTCGTCGAGAACCGTGGCGCCACTGGTCAGCTTTCCGTTGTCGTCAAAGTCGCGGCCCGAGGCGAGTTTCGCATCGTTCAGTTTGGTAACTTTGGTGTCGAACGATTCACCTTTTTTTGTGATTACCGTGGCGGCCACGTCCCAATACGATGCGGCCGTGAACGCACGGCGTTCACGTTCGCGCTCGACGATCAAGCGAAGCGCGGGTGACTGCACGCGACCTGCACTGAGTCCGCGACCGATTTTGCTCCAGAGCACCGGCGACAGTTGATACCCGAACAGTCGATCAAGGACGCGACGAGTTTCCTGGGCGTCCACGAGTGGCATATCAATTTCGCGCGGGTTTTCGACCGCAGCGGCGATGGCGTCCTTGGTGATTTCGTGAAACACCATGCGCTTGACCGGAACCTTGGGTTTGAGAATTTCCAGCAGGTGCCATGCGATGGATTCACCTTCGCGGTCCTCATCGGTTGCGAGAAGCAATTGGTCCGCGTTCTTCAATGCCTTTTTCAAATCCGTGATGGTCGACTTGGCACGGGGTGTGTCTATATATAGAGGAGCGAAACCGTTCGCGATGTCCACACCAAACTGACCGTGAGTCGCCTTGAGCTCGGCGGGGACTTCTTTGGGCTGGACCAAATCGCGCACGTGGCCAACCGAGGCCAATACCTCATAACCATCGCCCAGATATTTGGCGATGGTTTTTGCTTTCGCGGGGGACTCCACGATCACGAGTGTGTGCTTGTCGGCCACAGTTCTCCTTGTTGTTTGCGTTTCTCAGAGCGTAAGTCGGACAGCCATGCTTTCGGCCGGCGGCGTTTCACCCTGTTCGCGATTAGTGACTATACACAGCCTGTCAATGAGTTTCGTTCGTCAGTTATTCCCGTGGCGTGGCGAAAAGTCGAAGAATCACGGTAAGCATCCCTATGCTTAACGCCGTCTGAGGGAATGCCTAATGCCCGCTAAGGTAGTGAGAAATATGCGCAGCGTCGCGTGAGGAGAAGCAGCATGAGTACCCAACCGGCTATCCGACTGACCGGGCTGTCTAAGTCTTTTGGGTCCGTTGTCGCCGTCAATAGCGTTGACCTCGACATCGCACCCGGCGAATTTTTCTCGATGCTCGGTCCGTCCGGTTCGGGCAAAACAACCGTTCTTCGCATGATCGCGGGATTTGAAAGTCCCAGTTCGGGTAGCGTCGAATTGTTTGGCAAGGATGTCACCAACGATGCGCCGTTTGACCGCGACGTCAACACGGTTTTTCAGGACTACGCGCTGTTCCCGCACATGAGCGTTCTCGACAACGTCGCCTACGGACTCCGAGTTCGGGGTGTCAAAACCGCCGCTCGAATTTCGGCGGCACGCGACGCACTCGCTCTCGTCCGGCTCGAGGGGTATGGCGATAGAAAACCAACCCAATTGTCAGGGGGTCAACGTCAGCGCGTTGCTCTGGCTCGTGCGCTCGTCGTTGAACCCAAAGTGCTTCTGCTGGACGAGCCGCTGGGAGCTCTTGACCTCAAACTGCGGGAACAAATGCAGGTGGAACTGAAAGAAATCCAGCGCCGACTCGGAATCACGTTTATTTTCGTCACGCATGACCAAGAAGAAGCACTGACGCTCTCGGACCGGATCGCCGTGTTCAACGAGGGCGGAATCGTCCAACTCGGCGACGCCGAAGACGTTTACCGCCGTCCGCAGACACCCTTCGTCGCGAACTTCGTTGGAACCTCGGCGGTGTTCACCGCGGACGAGGCGTCCACCATCCTCGGCCATAAAGGGGCTTGTTCGATTCGCCCCGAACACATGGAAATCCTGCAGGGGAAAGCACCCAGCGGGGTCATCGCCCTTACCGGAACAGTCGCGGAAACGATTTTCCTCGGAGCATCCACCCGCATCATCGTCGATCTCGATGCGGGAAAACGGGTTGCCGTTCTCGAACAAAACGATCTGAACATGACCAACACGAAACTCGGGGCGTCGGTGACCGTCGCGGTTCACTCCCAATTCCTCGCCCCACTGACCTAACCTCGCAATCACTCACAACAACAACAACAAAAGGAGATAACAATGCGCAACGCATTGACCCGGCGTGCCGGGCTTGCCGGACTGGCGGTCGCTTCGATCGTCGTCCTCGCCGGTTGTGGCACAGGCGGTTCCACCGCGGAAGGCCCCGCCGCGCTCACCGAACTCGGTGACCCGGAAGGTTCGGTTTCGATCCTCGCGTGGCCTGGCTACGTCGAAGACGGATCGAACTACCCCGAATACGACTGGGTGTCGGACTTCGAAACCGAAACCGGTTGCATGGTCACCACCAAGACCTACGGAACGTCGGACGAAGCGGTCAGCTTGATGAAAACCGGTGACTACGACGTTGTAGCCGCCAGTGGCGACGCATCGCTTCGCATGATGGTGGCGGGCGATGTTCAGCCTGTCAACATGGATCTCATTCCGTCTTACGCGGGGATCTATGACTTCCTGAAAAACCAGTCGCACAACACCTATCAGGACCAGTCCTACGGTGTCCCCCACGGCTACGGCGCCAACCTGCTTCAGTACAACACCGAGGTCTTCGCCGAGGCTCCGACCTCGTGGAGCGTCGTGTGGGACGCAAACAGCCCATACGCTGGCAAGGTCACGGCCTACGACTCGCCCATTTACATTGCGGACGCAGCACTGTACTTGATGAAGACGCAGCCCGACCTGGGCATCACGAACCCTTACGCACTCGACGAGACGCAGTTCAATGCGGCTATCGATTTGCTCAAGGTTCAGCGTGGTGTTGTTGGAGAGTACTGGAGCGACTACCTCGCACAGGCACAGTCCTTCACCACCGGCGACTCCGTCATCGGAACGTCGTGGCAGGTCATCACCAACGTCCTTCAGGGCGAAGGCGCCCCGATCGAAGCCGTTCTTCCCGAAGAGGGATCGACCGGTTGGTCCGACACCTGGATGATTTCGGCCGCGACGGAAAAGCCCAACTGTGCCTACCTCTGGCTCGAGCACATGGCCGATCCAGAGACCAACGCCACGGCGACGGGTTACTTCGGTGAAGCTCCGTCGAGCGACGCCGCCTGCGACTTCCGAACCGACTGTGAAGCATTCCACGCCGGTGACGAAGCCTATGCAGCACAGCTCTGGTACTGGACGACCCCGGTCGCCGAGTGCCTCGACGGTCGTACCGACGTGATGTGCATGGACTACCCCGCCTGGACTCAGGCGTGGCAGGAAATCAAGGGCTAGTTAGCCCGAGGAGTAAGACATGACCACAGTGTCCTCGTCTGCACCCGACCGAGTCGGGGGGGCGCCTTCGCGCGCCTCCCTGGCTCGGCGGGGCTCCGCCTTTCTCTATCGACACGCCAAGGTTCGTTTGGCGTTGCTGTTGTCCGCCCCGCTTTTCTGGCTCGGGCTGGTGTACATCGCCGCTCTCGCCGCTCTTCTCATCACCGCGTTCTGGACGGTCGATTCGTTCACCGGTGAAATTCTTGTCGATTGGAACGTCGACAACGTCACCAAGGTCCTCGGTGACGCTCTGTATCACGCGGTGACGTTGCGAACTGTGACCGCTGCTGTACTTGTTACCCTCATCGACATTGCCATCGCGCTTCCGATTGCATGTCTCATGGCGAAGGTGGCCAGCCGTGCTGTTCATCGGGCTCTGGTCATCGCCATCCTGTTGCCCCTGTGGGCGTCCTACCTCGTCAAGGCCTATGCCTGGCGGAGTCTCCTCTCGCAGGACGGTGTGATCGACTGGATGCTTGCCCCGATCGGTGGCGAATCGCCTGGCTACGGGTTCGAAGGTTCGGTGGTCACCCTTGCGTATCTGTGGCTCCCGTTCGTCATCCTTCCCATCTTCACGGCTCTCGAGCGAGTGCCCGATTCCCTGCTCGATGCCTCGAGTGACCTGGGTGCAAAAACAGGACGGACATTCCGGCACATTGTGTTCCCTCTCATCGTTCCGGGCATCATCGCCGGCAGCATTTTCAGCTTCTCGCTAACTCTCGGTGATTACATCGCGGTTCGCATTGTCGGGGGCGCCACACAAATGTTGGGAACCCTCGTGTACGCGAACGTGGGCGTTGCGAACAACCTGCCGCTCGCCGCCGCCGTGTCTCTCATTCCGTTGGGAATCATTTTCATCTACCTCGGGGTCGTGCGTCGCACCGGCGCCCTCAGCAACCTGTGAGCCCCGCATGAGACTGTCACTTCCATCCAAAATTCTGCTGTGGGGCGCGACCGCCCTCACCCTCGCGTTCATCTACACGCCTATTCTCGTCGTCGTCCTCAATTCGTTTTCCACCAGCAAGACCCTGTCCTGGCCCCCGCCCGGATTCACCACCGAGTGGTGGGCGAAAGCATTCTCCAACGCCGGTGCGATGTCGGCGGTCACCACCTCGCTGATCGTCGCTCTCGCGTCGACCGTCATCGCGCTTTTGTTGGGAACGGCACTGTCGTTCGCACTCCATCGCTTCGATTTCTTCGGCAAATCAACGGTCAACCTCCTTGTGGTTTTGCCCATCGCACTCCCCGGAATCGTCACGGGTATCGCCTTGAACAACGCCTTCCGAACGATGTTGGACATTCAGTTGGGGTGGTTCACCATCATCGTCGCCCACGGTACGTTCTGTGTCGTGACGGTGTTCAACAACGTGTTCGCGCGCCTGCGCCGAGTCGGAACCTCTCTCGAAGAAGCGTCGAGCGACCTCGGGGCGGGTATCTGGACCACGTTCCGACTGGTGACGTTTCCCCAGATTCGATCGGCGCTCTTCGCCGGAGGGCTGCTGTCGTTCGCACTGTCGTTCGACGAAATTATCGTCACCACGTTCACCGCGGGCAGCGGGGTTCAGACTCTACCGATCTACATTCTTGAGAATATGTTCCGCCCGAACCAAGCGCCCATCGTCGCGGTCATCGCGGTTGTGATGATTCTCATTGCCATCGTTCCGATTTACATCGCACAGCGGCTGACGTCCAGCGACAATCGCTAACGTTCGGGGCCGGCGACCGCAGTCGCCCGAACTCCGTCCTTCGCGATTCGAACAGTCGCGATTCCGTCGTCAACGACACATTTTTCGACACGCTCTATTTCGGGTTCGCACGGGGTGGGATCCCCCGCGAGCGCCCGCGTCGCCACGGTCGCGGCGCCCAATTCGGCCTCACGGATGGTATCCGTGACCCGCAGGATGACCGAAACACCCGCCAGCCCGCCGAGGGCGAGGCTGACGACGGCGCCCATCAGGACGAGCGCCGTGACGCCCCCCGAACCGCGTTCTAACGAGGTGCGCACTGACTCACCGTGACGTGTCCCATGAGCGGCAGGGGTGGCGGGAATCGCGCATCGACGCAGGCCTCAAACGACTCAACCCGCGTGGACCATTCGGCGAGTGGCACGATTCGCTTTGCCGCCACAAGCCGGTCCCCTAACGGTTCGCCGCGAACGATGTCCCGCGCCAATTCCGCGGCGACCGACGTCGCGGTGACCGCGTCCATCGACCACCGAATCACCCCGATGATGAGCCCGACGACGAGCAACAGTGCCGGAATAGCAATGGCGATTTCAAGCGTGACGAGACCGCGGTCGTCACGAGACGAAACTGAGCGCACCGCTGATGAGATCGGTCAGAAGGTTCTGAATCGGGCTGCTCTTGAGGACGACGGCGAGAAGCCCGGCAAAGCCGGCGGCCGCCACCGTAGCGATTGCGTATTCAGCGGTCGCAGCACCGCGTTCCGTGGAAATCGAAGTAAAGGAAGTGAATTCATTTGTCATGCGTTCAGGATGGTCTCATCCTCAAATCCCCGAAAAATAGTTCGCCAAAATGTTGAAAAGTCTTGGCCGAGCCCCACTGTGGGGGAATTTCCCGAACAGTTATTCGGGACTCGCCCAAATCTCGAGCTGAATGCCATCGGGATCGCGAAGGTACGCCCATCGTGAACCGGCAAGTTCGCCATCGGTGAGAGTGACGGGTGGGGCGTTGAAGACCGCGCCGCGCTCGAGAAGTGTGTTGTAGGCAACGTCCATGTCATCAATCTGCAGACAGATGTGCGTTGCTCCCACGTCTCCATTCGCAAGGTCGAAGTCCTTGCCCCGCGGGTTGTGGTACTCCAGGAATTCGATCCGGGTGCCACCGATATCAATCATCGAGAACGACAGCTCCGTTCCCTCCACCTGGACGGCATCAGAG
>JANRET010000124.1 GCA_030725885.1 Microbacteriaceae bacterium
GATGATGACTCGGACGATGACGACGACGACGACTCGGACGATGATGACGACGACGACGACGAGGACGACGACGACGAGGACTAAAGTCCGCGAAGTTCTTGGGAACGGGCCTCCGGATTGCCGGGGGCTCGTTCTCTTTGGGTAACATCACACTCGTGATCACAAACCCCTCCGACCCGCAGGTCAAAGCAATCGCCCGATTGGGGCAGCGCTCGCGACGCGAGGATGCGGGTGTGTTCCTTGTTGAAGGACCTCAGGCGGTACGGGAACTCCTCACCTTCGCTCCGGGCTCCGTCGTCGATGTCTTTTACACCGCGGCGTTTGCCGAGAAACACGGTGGAATCCTGCAACTTGCGGAACGGTCGCCCGCTTCGGTCGACGAAGTGTCTGACAAAGTGATTATGGTCATGGCGGACACCGTCAATCCGCAGGGAGTGATCGCAGTAGCGCAGCTGCTCGAGCATTCGCTTGACGATTTGGATGACATTCGCTTGGTTGCAATCTGCGACGAGATACGTGACCCGGGAAACGCCGGGACGGTCATTCGCGCCGCGGATGCGGCTGGTGCCGATGCGGTAATCCTCACCGGGACGTCGGTCGACCTCCACAACCCGAAACTCGTTCGTTCGAGCACGGGCTCGATCTTTCATTTGCCCATCATCGAACACGACGATCTTGCGGACGTGGTCGAATGGTTGCAAAGCCGCGGGGTGAAGGTCTTTGCCGCGGCGGCTGACGGAGACAGCATTCCGTCCATTCAGGCGTCACTCGACGAACCGACGGCCTGGCTGTTCGGGAACGAAGCCCGCGGATTGGACGAGAACGCACGCGCGCTCGCGGATCGAATCGTGTCCGTGCCTATTTACGGGAAAGCGGAGTCACTCAACCTCGCTACAGCGGCGAGCGTTTGCCTCTACGCCTCGGCGTTTGCACAGAGCCAGGGCCCATCGCCGCTCGTCTAGGATTGGGGGGTGTCGAGCATCTCTCCCCAGCAGCTAGCGGTCGTCGTTTCCGAGGCCATCAGTGCCATCAGCGCAGCAACGACGGGCGACGAACTCAAGCAGGTTCGAACGCAGTTTGTGGCCGATGGTTCGCCGATTTCGCTCATCAACGCGACCCTGCGCGACGTTCCCGTTGATGAAAAGGCGGAAGCCGGCAAGATCGTGGGGCAGGCGCGGGGGGAAATCAACAGTGCATTTGCCGCGCGCGAGGCGGTCATTCTTCAGGCCGAAGAACATGTACGGTTACTCGCTGAATCAGTTGACGTGACAGCAGTTCCATCCCGGCGCCGTGTTGGTGCCCGCCACCCGCTCAATCTCTTGATGGAAGAGATGTCGAACATCTTTGTGGGAATGGGGTGGGAAGTCGCGGAAGGTCCCGAACTCGAAAACGAGTGGTTCAACTTTGACGCACTCAACTTCGACGAAGACCACCCGGCTCGAGCGATGCAGGACACGTTTTTTGTCGAGCCGGTAGACCGACACCTCGTGTTGCGCACGCACACGTCACCCGTCCAGATTCGGTCGCTGCTATCACGGGAACTTCCCGTCTATGTGGTCGCGCCTGGCCGCGTTTATCGAACCGACGAATTGGACGCGACCCACACGCCCGTGTTCCACCAGATGGAGGGAATCGCCATCGACAAGGGGCTCACGATGGCGCACCTCAAAGGGACGCTCGAACACCTCGCGCGTGCGATGTTCGGTGACGGAGCCAAGATTCGCCTCAGACCCAACTATTTCCCCTTCACCGAACCGTCCGCCGAACTCGACATCTGGCATCCGACATTCCGAGGTGGCGCTCGCTGGATCGAATGGGGTGGCTGCGGAATGGTCAACCCCAATGTCCTTCGCGCCGCAGGAATCGACCCCGAGGAATACCAGGGTTTCGCTTTCGGAATGGGAATTGAACGCACGTTGATGTTCCGCAACGACGTCGCCGACATGCACGACATGGTCGAGGGCGACGTTCGTTTCTCGCAGCAATTCGGGATGGTGATTTAGATGCGAATTCCCGCGAGCCAGCTTCGGGAGTGGGTCGACCTTCCCATCGACGTCACCGCCGAGCACCTCCACGAATCCCTCGTGTCCGTCGGATTCGAGGAAGAGGCCGTTCACCTGTCGGAGGTCTCGGGACCTATCGTGGTCGGCCAAGTCGTTGAATTCATCCCGGAACCACAGGACAACGGCAAAACAATCCGATGGTGCCAGGTTCGGGTCGCCCTGGGGGACTCCGCGGATGCGATTCGGGGAATCGTGTGTGGCGCATCCAACTTCGACATCGGCGACAAAGTCGTTGTGACACTGCCCGGTTCCGTCTTGCCCGGACCGTTCCCCATCGCCGCCCGCAAGACATACGGACACGTGTCGGACGGAATGATTGCGTCCGCGAAAGAACTCGGACTGGGTGACGAACACAACGGAATTCTGCGCCTCGCGGAACTGGGACTCGACCCCGAGGTCGGCACCGATGCAATCGAGTTGCTGGGTCTTGATGATTTCGCCGTGGAAATCAACGTCACGCCCGACCGCGGTTATGCCATGTCCATCCGTGGCGTTGCGCGCGAATACGCCCATGC
>JANRET010000125.1 GCA_030725885.1 Microbacteriaceae bacterium
TTCCCATTCCGCGGGCCAGCGGTTCACCACGATTTAGTCCTTCAGGCTTTCGACGAGGTCCATCAGAATTTCGACCGTCGTGCGCGGGTTGACGATCGCGAACCGTAGGACTGGCTCGCCTTTGAACTTAGACGGGAAGCACGCGGCTTTTCCCTCTTGCCACAGCGCGTCGCTCCAGGCGTTGTACTGGTCGCTCGTCCACCCCTTTCGGCGGAACACGACGACGGACAACATGGGGTCACGAACCAGCTCGAGGTGATCGCTGTCACGAATGACCTGTGCGATTTCCTGTGCGACACGGTTGTTCGATTCGATTGCCTCGCGATAGGCAGAGACTCCGTGCGTGGCGAGCGAGAACCAGAGCGGTAGTCCTCGGGCGCGACGCGAGAGGTGTACCGCAAAGTCGGATGGATTCCATTCGTCGGTGTCGGTGAGTACATCGAGATACGACGCGTGTTGGGTGTGGGCGGCGCGGGCGATCGCGGGATTCCGATAAATCAGCGCACACGAGTCGTACGGCGCGTAGAGCCACTTGTGCGGATCGACGATGAACGAATCGACGCCCTCAATCCCGTCGAAGTGCTTTTTGGTGGACGCCGCGAACATTCCGGCGATTCCATACGCACCGTCCAAGTGGACCCACACGTCGTGCTGTCGGGCGGTGGCGACCACGCTCTTGATGTCGTCGACGACCCCGAAGTTCGTTGTTCCGCCCGTTGCCACGATGGCAAAGATGCCGTCCCAATCGCCACCGACCGCTTTCTCGATATCGGCTCCCGTCATCCGCCCGTCTGCGGCAACGGGCACTGACAGAACATCGACGTCCATGACGCGCCCCGCCTGGACAACAGACGAGTGTGCCTCTTCGGACGTGACGAACCTCCACCGCGCCGGCCGAGTCAGCCCGGCTTCCGAGCGACGGCGTTCGGCGTCGAACCGAGCAGCCACCAACGCAGACAGGTTCCCGTTGGTTCCACCCGAGACGAAAACCCCTCCCGCAGATTCGGGCAGCCCCGCTTCTTTCGCGAGGAATTTCAAGACTTCGTTTTCAGCGTAAATTGCGCCGGCACCCTCGAGCCACGACCCTCCGAACAGGCACGACGCCGAGACCACGAGGTCGAACAGGATCGACGCTTCCGTCGGCGCGACAGGAATGAATGCGACCATCGACGGATTGTCCGTCGACATCGACGCGGGGGCCAAAATGTCCCCGAACAATGTCATCGCGGTGTCGCCCCCGATGCCCTCTTCGGTAATCGTGTCGGGCATGAGTGCCCGAAGTTCCGTGAACGGCATCCCTTTGTCGAGCGGCGGTGGGTCCATTTGCATCCGCTCGCGGGTGTAGTCGAAAATGCGTTCGCGAAGAACCGCCGTTTCGGCGTCGTGAATGTGCATACGCAGTGGGTCGGACATGGCGCCTCCGTTGAAGTGAACAGCAACACTGTACGACCGATGCGCCCGAAACGACAGTCCGTTGCGCAATTTTCCGGTCAAAACAACGATTTCGTGCGTTTTTGAAACATTGGCGCAAAGAAAAACGACAAACTTCGCCCCTGACAGAGTAAAAGCTCGTTTAGCGGAAGGACACAGTAGCCAACGCTGCTCGGAGGACCTCTCCGCGACCACCAACAAATTCGCTATCGATTGAATCGCGAACCGCGTCACCCGCGGGGATCCATCGAATGTCCAAAGCATCCTGACGGGGCTGGGCCTCTCCGGAAACGGGAACGACGAACACGAGAGAGACGGCGTGTTGACGTTCGTCGACCAGTCGGCCGGGAAACGGGAAGTACTCGGCGACCGTGGCCGGGACGACGCTGTGAGGAAGTTGCGGGAAGGCGAGAGCGCCAAGGTCTTTCGTGAGATTGCGGGCCAACGCCTCGCGAACGGTTTCTCCGAATCGAACCCGACCCGCGACGAGAGCCGATCTCATCTCACCGTATTCATCGACGCGGATGAGCACACCGACGTCGGTGACGAAACCGTCGTCGTCAAGTCGGACCGGAACGGCTTCCACGTACAAGAGCGGTAGCCGGCGGCGGATTCCATCGAACTCCTCGTCGGAGAACCAGGCGGGGTCGGGCGTGCGCACATCGTTCATGCACTCATTATTCCCCGCCGAACCGAATTGTTCTCGACGAGAACGAAAGAACCCCGGCCACTACGCAGTGGCCGGGGTTTTCGAGGCTTCAGCTAGTTACTGGCAGCTGTCACACTGCAGCAGGTCCATCGGGTCGACGGGAACCGCATAGCCGCCAACGCTGTCGTTGTCGAAGTCCATAGTTCCTCCTGAAGGTTTGGGGCGGTTAGGCCGTAGGAGAAACACTATATGTCGTGAATGACATTCCTGTCATTTCACTACATCTTGTGGTCGCGGCGTGTCGCGCCCAATTCCGTCCACATTTCGCACATCGATCGACCGACTGTCTCCACCACGATCAGGTCTCTGAATTTCACCCCAAGCGGTTCGGGGTGCTAATCTCGCAGGGTGCCTTCGAGGCACTCGCCCCGATAGCTCAGTGGTAGAGCACTTCCA
>JANRET010000126.1 GCA_030725885.1 Microbacteriaceae bacterium
AGCATTCACCGCGACGGAATCGGCGAGTTCAGCAGGCAGTACCGAATCCATCAGGTCCAAGTCGGCCTTCGTTCGGGGTGGCTCGGGTTCGGCGATACCGAGCACGGCCCGAGCGAGAACCCGGCGAATGTTCGTATCGACGACGGGCACGCGCATTCCGAACGCGAACGACGCCACCGCTCGGGCGGTGTACGACCCGACACCCGGAAGTGATTCGAGCGCATCGACATTGTCGGGAACGACACCGCCGAACTCGTCGCGGATTCGTGTCGCGGCGGCATGCAGGTTGAGCGCGCGGCGGGGATACCCGAGCTTCCCCCACGCGCGAACGACATCGGCGGGCGAGGCACTGGCAAGCGAGGTCGCGGTCGGCCACCGCTCGATCCACTCGACCCACAGAGGAGCAACGCGGGCGACGGGTGTCTGCTGCGCCATGATTTCCGAAAGCAGGACGCCCCACGGGGTCGTGCCGGCCTCGCGCCACGGCAACGGTCGTGCGGAACGCCGAAACCACCGTGCCACGGCAATCATCGCGGCACGTTCGCGGTCGTTATGCCTCGTCGTCATCCTCGTGCGGTTTGACGTAAGGATCGGCATCGCCGGCGAAATCTTTGCCCTCGGCTTCTTTCGCAACCTGAATGTCGCGCTGGTTCGCTTGGGCCAGAAGGTCCTCGATGTGCGCCGATGTTTCGGGCAGCGCGTCAAGAATGAACTCGAGCGACGGGGTGAGTCGTGCGGTGATGTTACGCCCCACTTCAGAGCGCAACATCCCCGTCGCCGACTTCAAGGCGTCCCACGAATTCTGACGTTCCTCGTCGGTGCCATAGACCGTAAAGAAGATGGTCGCGTGTTGCAGATCACCTGTGACGCGCACGTCGGTGATCGTGACGAAGCCGAGTCGGTCGTCACGAAGACCCTTGTCGAGGCGACGCGCAACAATTTCCTTGATGCGTTCCGCCATCTTGCGTGCGCGGTCAGGTGCAGACATTAGACGCGGATCTTCTCTTTCATTTCGATGGTCTCAATCTCGTCACCGATCTGGATGTCGTTGTACTTGCCGAGACCGATTCCACACTCGAAGTCGGTCTTGACCTCAGTGGCATCGTCCTTGAAGCGCTTCAGCGACTCGATTGCGAGTCCGTCGGCGATGACGACACCCTCGCGGATGACGCGCGCCTTGGAGTTTCGCGTGATAGTTCCCGAGCGCACGATACAGCCGGCGACGTTTCCGAACTTGCTGGAACGGAACACCTCGCGGATTTCGGCGACACCGCTCTGGACCTCTTCGAATTCCGGCTTGAGCATTCCCTTGAGCGACTGCTCGATTTCATCGATCGCGTTGTAGATGACGTTGTAGAACCGAACGTCGACACCTTCGCGCTGGGCGCGCTCGCGTGCCTTCGTGTCGGGACGCACGTTGAATCCGACGACAATCGCGTTGTCGATGGTGGCGAGATTGATGTCGCTTTCGGTAATCGCACCCACACCTCGATGGATGATACGGAGAGTCACCGAATCGTCGACCTCGATCTTGAGGAGTGACTCTTCGAGTGCCTCGACGGCACCCGACACATCGCCCTTGAGGATGAGGTTGAGCGCTTGCACCTTGCCGTCTTCGAGCGCCTTCGAGAAGTCCTCGAGCGAGATGCGCTTGCGGGCTTTGGCCAACAACGCGTTGCGCTCGGCCGCTTCACGCTTTTCGGCAATCTGGCGGGCGGTGCGGTCGTCGTCGGTGACGATGAACGTGTCACCGGCACGCGGGACACTCGAAAGACCCTGAACCTGAACCGGACGAGACGGGTAGGCTTCGTCGATTTTCTCGCCGTGCTCGTCGACCATTGCACGAACGCGACCATAGGCCGTTCCCGCAACGATGGCGTCACCGACGCGCAACGTTCCCGACTGGATGAGGACCGTCGCGACGGCACCGCGCCCCTTGTCGAGTTTCGCTTCGATCGCGATTCCGCGAGCGGGCTTGTTGGGGTTCGCCACCAGGTCGAGGCCCGCGTCGGCGGTCAGAAGAACCGCGTCGAGGAGGTCGTTGACGCCGGCGCCCGTGAGTGCGGACACGTCGACGAACAGAGTGCTTCCGCCGTATTCCTCGGTCACGAGACCGTACTCGGTCAGTTGCTGGCGAACCTTCGCGGGGTTCGCGCCTTCCTTATCGACCTTGTTCACGGCCACAACGATCGGGACGTTCGCGGCCTGCGCGTGGTTGAGCGCCTCGATGGTCTGCGGCATGATGCCGTCGTCCGCGGCGACCACGAGGATCGCGATGTCGGTGACTTGTGCACCACGGGCACGCATAGCGGTGAACGCCTCGTGACCCGGGGTGTCGATGAAGGTGATGGCGCGCTCGAACTCGTCGTGCTCAGTCCACACCTGGTAGGCGCCGATTGCCTGGGTGATTCCCCCGGCTTCGCCCGCGGCCACATCGGCGCGACGAATCGCATCGAGCAGCCGGGTCTTTCCGTGGTCGACGTGTCCCATGACCGTGACCACGGGCGGACGAATGACGAGGTC
>JANRET010000127.1:0-1204 GCA_030725885.1 Microbacteriaceae bacterium
GGCCCACACCGAACAGTCCGCCGGCGGAGAGCGCCCACAGCCCATGAATTGTTTGCCAACAGATGGTTTCGTAATCATCAGGATTGCACCCTTGGATCCACGTGGCAAACCGAGCAGCTCGGCTTGAACCACCCAAATTCACCATGATGAGCGCGAAGCCAAGCCCAATTCCAGCGAGGGACCAGAGGACTCGGGACGGGACGCCCGCAAAGGCCATCATTCCCAACAGAATCATCCCGAGAATGATTGTCGTTCCAAGGTCTTGCCCAAAGATAACCAATAGAAGCGGGACACCGACCCACAACCCCGCCTCGCGCCAGTAAACAAGGGGCGCATCAATGAGGTGCTCGTTATCATGAATCCACGACGCGAACCACACAATAATCGCGAGTTTGAGAAATTCAGAGGGTTGAATTGATACTCCGAAAATCGTAATCCAGTTGGTGTTCCCTCCGTAAGACTGGCCAAACATCAGGACAGCGGACTGCAGAGCGACGCCGAGCAACACGAAGTAATTGCGTCCCGCTCGCCAGAAATCCAGAGGGAGGCGGGCGACAAATAGAGCAACTCCGCTCCCCGCGATGGCAATTGTCGTCTGCGTCCACGCCTCCGCGTAAAAATTTCCGTTGTTCTGTAATCCACTGGTCACGGATGACGCCGATAACACCATGAACAGTCCAAACAGGGTGAGCAACGTCGTAATTGCCGCGAGTGTCGTAACGATCGGCGAATCACGCGCAAAGGGGTTTCGCAGCGCGAATCGACCTGGCGATAGATCACTCATCGGCCGGATTCACAATCGCATGGACGGCTGCCTGAAATTGGCGACCACGTTCCGCATAGTCAGTGAACTGGTCCATTGACGCCGCCGCGGGCGCGAGCAAAACGGTATCGCCGGGCTGCGCGAGTGACGCTGCGACCCGAACCGCCTCGTGCATGACATCCACCGAATCAATCTCGGCAAATGGCACATGCGGCGCCCATTCCTCCATCACACGTCGCGGCTCGTCTCTGTCCGTGCCAATTGCGATGACCGATCGAAGTCGTGAGGCGTGTGCCTGCACTAGTTCGTCGATGTGAGTTCCCTTGAACAACCCCCCGACAATCCAGACAATCGAGGGAAAAGATCGCAATGAGGCATTGGCAGCGTGGGAGTTGGTTGCCTTCGAATCGTTCACCCAGGTGACGCCACCGAATTCTGCAA
>JANRET010000127.1:1214-2091 GCA_030725885.1 Microbacteriaceae bacterium
CGGGCTCGAAGGTGTCGAGTCCGGCGGCGATTGCCTCGGCGGATGCTCCGACACACAGGGACATCCCTGCTGCCGCAAGAATGTTGAGAATCATGTGCGGGGTTGCAAAACCAATCTCCGCGAGGTGATCAATCGTGGTCAGTTCTTGCGCGTGATTTCGACGATCAGCGACGAACGCTCGATCGACGAGCAACCCCTCAATCGTGCCTAACTCCCCCGTGTCGGGGGTTTGAAGTCCAAATCCAATCGCCTCACAACCCTCCTCGACGTTCGCCTCCCGGACCAGGTGCTCGGTAACGGGATCCACGCGGCTATAGAACACCGCACGACGCGTGTTCGAATACACCGCGCCTTTTGCCGCACGATACGCCTCGACCGAACCATGCCAATCCAGATGGTCATCCGCGATGTTCAGACACGCGCTTGCAATCGGGCGAAGTGCGCCGGAGCCCGCCGACGGTAGCCAGTGCAACTGAAAACTGGAAATCTCCACGACCAAGTAATCAAAACCCGTCGGGTCGCGGACCGCATCGAGAACCGGGATACCGATGTTCCCGACTGCCGCAACGCGAAAACCAGCCGATTGCAAAAAATGCGCCGTCAACTGGGTCGTTGTGGTTTTCCCATTCGTTCCGGTAATCAAAATCCATTCTGATGTCGCGACCTTGTCGCGAACCCTCCAGGCCAGTTCGATGTCGCTCCACACCGGGACTGTCGTGCCCTCCGCCCAGGCGACGACCGCGTGATCGGGTCGAACACCTGGACTCACGATCACAAGATCGGGGTTGAAATCGTGTGCCTTCGCGACCATGTCTGCCGGGTCAGAAGAAATGACACATCGCACCCCGAGCGCGTCAAGAATTGAGCGGTGTTCGGT
>JANRET010000127.1:2101-2503 GCA_030725885.1 Microbacteriaceae bacterium
CCCAAAGAGTATCCGAGACGGAAAATCCGGACACACCCAAACAGACCACAAGGACCTTCAGTCCCGTCCAGTCGGCTTTCCAGCTCGTGAGGCCCGCCACGCGCGACACTATCGGCTCGCCCACTCGAGATAAAACAGTCCAATCCCGACCGCGACACCCAGTCCCGCTATCAGCCAGAAACGGACTACTACGGTTATTTCCGCCCAACCCTTCAACTCGAAGTGATGGTGAAGAGGGCTCATCAGGAAGATTCGTTTACCTTTTGTCATTTTGAAGTAGGCCCGCTGAACGATGACCGACCCCGCAACGATGACAAAAATCGAGCCGATGAGGATGATGAGCAATTCGGTCCGCGTCAGGATTGCCAGTGCGGCGATTGCACCACCCAGCCCCAGTGAACC
>JANRET010000128.1:0-1161 GCA_030725885.1 Microbacteriaceae bacterium
TCGGCCGTTGACATCACGCAGGGTCTGCCCCGTGTGGCCGAGCTGTTCGAAGCCCGGACCCCCAAGGGAGCGAGCCCGATTGCGGATGCAACCGGTCGCGTCGCGATTGATGAGTCAGGAGCCCAGCGCAAGCTGATTCTGACCCCGGACAACGGCGACGAGGCGTACTCGTACACCATCCTGAAGAACGCCGTTCTGTTGGTCGAAGACGGGGCTCACGTCGAGGTCGGAACGCAACTCTTCGTCGGAACGCTCGACCCGAAGGACGTTCTTCGAGTTCGCGGTCTTCGCGAAGTACAGACTCACCTCGTCGAGGGCGTGCAGGGCGTTTACCTGTCTCAGGGTGTCCCGATTCACGACAAGCACATCGAAGTTATCGTCCGACAGATGCTGCGAATGGTGTCCATCGTCGACCAGGGAGAAACGGAACTCGTTCCCGGTGAACTCGTCGACAACATCCGTTTCCGTGCGATCAACCGAGATGCGGTATCCCGTGGAGCAAAGCCCGCCACCGCGCGCGCTGAGCTGCTCGGAATCACTAAGGCGTCGCTCGCGACCGAGTCGTGGCTGTCGGCCGCGTCGTTCCAGGAAACCACCCGCGTACTCACGCAGGCGGCCCTCGAGCGCAAGTCCGACCCGCTCATCGGTCTCAAGGAAAACGTCATCATCGGAAAGCTCATCCCGGCCGGGACGGGACTCGCGAAGTACCGCGGTGTCGAGATCACGGCGGACGTGGACGAAGCCGACCGCAGGTACCCGCAGCGGCACTTCACTGTCGGGGGCTTCTCGGAGGACGCGTTCACCTACGCGGACATGGAGTCGTTCAACTCGGCGTCGTATGACGCGTCGGGTTTCCAGACCGAGTACTAAACCCGCACTCGCGAACGGGGTGGGCTTTCGAGTCCACCCCGTTTTTCGGTCCTGTGGACGAAAAAGTCCCGTTCTTCGCGGGGTTATTAGCGTCGAGCCGTGACCGAGATTCTCTATTTCACTGTCGTTACGGCGTGGTCGGTCGTGCTCGCGCGGGTGGACTTTCGCGAACACCGGCTGCCCGATCGACTCACAGTGCCGGCCATCCCCGTCGCCACTGTTGTGGTTGCGTGGTCAAGACCCGAGGCGCTGACGTTCGCGGTCGGTGCGGCAATCGCGGTGGGAACCGCG
>JANRET010000128.1:1171-2469 GCA_030725885.1 Microbacteriaceae bacterium
GGTGATGTGAAATTACTCCCGTCGGTTGGCATGCTCGCTGCCAACTCGGCGAACCCGGCCGACAACCTGGTCGAATGGTTTATAGCAATGTCGATTATGGGTGGAATTCACGCGGTGATACACCTTGTCATCACGAGAGATCGGCGGTCCCACATCCCGTTCGGACCGTCAATTCTGGGGGGATTGTGGCTGTCGATAGTTTCGGGTTGACCTCAGCCCGAATTTCGGTGTAATCTTGGGGATTGTGTGCGCGTTACGGTGTGCGAGAAATCGTGCGACGGAGTGCCACACACCGGACCGTCATCCGGTTTGATTGCGTGAAGCAGCCCAACCGAGGTCCCCACGGCATGTCGGCCGCCGGTCGATTGAGAACATCGCTGTCACCGTGCAGAAAAAACAAGGAGAAAAGTCGTGCCAACGATTCAGCAGTTGGTTCGTAAGGGCCGTAGCCCCAAGGTCACCAAGACCAAGGCACCCGCGCTCAAGTCGAACCCGCAACAGCGTGGAGTGTGCACTCGTGTGTACACCACCACCCCCAAGAAGCCGAACTCAGCCCTTCGCAAGGTTGCTCGTGTCAAGCTCTCGAACGGCGTAGAAGTAACCGCCTACATTCCCGGTGAAGGCCACAACCTGCAAGAGCACTCGATGGTGCTCGTTCGCGGTGGTCGTGTGAAGGACCTCCCCGGTGTTCGCTACAAGATCGTCCGCGGAGCACTCGACACGCAGGCGGTCAAGAACCGCAAGCAGGCTCGAAGCCTCTATGGCGCGAAGGCGGAGAAGAAGTAATGCCTCGTAAAGGACCCGCCGCCAAGCGACCCGTTGTCGCCGATCCCGTCTACGGCTCGCCCGTAGTCTCGCAACTTGTCAACAAGATTCTCTTGGACGGCAAGAAAGACCTCGCCCAGCGCATCGTCTACGGCGCGCTCGAAGGTGTTGCCACCAAGTCGAGCCAGGACCCCGTCGTCCTTCTCAAAAAGGCTCTCGACAACGTCCGTCCGACCCTCGAGGTGCGTTCGCGCCGCGTCGGTGGATCGACCTATCAGGTTCCGGTTGAAGTCAAGCCGCACCGCGCGAACACCCTCGCGCTGCGCTGGTTGACTTCGTATGCAAAGTCGCGTCGTGAAAAGACGATGACCGAGCGCCTCCAGAACGAAATCCTTGACGCGTCCAACGGACTGGGAGCGGCCGTTAAGCGCCGTGAAGACACCCCCACGATGGCCGAGTCGAACAAGGCGTTCGCGCACTACCGCTGGTAGTCGCTCGGGGGCTGGTCCCACGGCCAGCCCCTCACCCCGACC
>JANRET010000129.1 GCA_030725885.1 Microbacteriaceae bacterium
TGCCCGATCTCGCGACGCTTCGGCGAACCAACGCGACCGGTTTCACCGGTGGAGTAGGGCGGGAAGTTGTAGTGGTGCATGTAGCGCTTGCTCGTGATGGGGCTGAGCGAATCGATCTGCTGTTCCATCTTGAGCATGTTCAACGTGGTGACACCCAGAATCTGGGTCTCGCCGCGCTCGAACAACGCCGAACCGTGGACACGAGGGATGACCTCGACCTCGGCCGACAGCGAGCGGATGTCGCTCATGCCACGACCGTCGATGCGGATGCCGTCCTTGAGGATGCGTCCGCGAACGACCTTCTTGGTGACCGACTTGTAGGCGGCGGAAACCTGTCCGAGGACGTCGGCCGACAACTTGCCCGCCTCAACCTGTGACGCGATTTCGACCTTCGTCTTGTCCTTCAATTCGTCGTCCGCCTTCTGGCGTGCGACCTTGTCGGCGATCTGATAGACCTTCTCAAGGTCCGCGAGTGCGAACGTCGAGACGGCGGTGAAGACCTCGTCGGTGTAATCCGAGAACACGGGGTAGGGCTGGATTTCCTTAGCCGCTTGCGAGGCCAATTTCTCCTGCGCACGAACGAGTTCCATGATGTGCGGCTTGGACGCCTCGAGACCCTGCGAGACAACGTCTTCGTCGGGCTTGATTCCGCCGGCCTGGATCAGGTTCCAGGAACCTTCGGTGGCTTCCGCCTCGACCATCATGATCGCGACGTCGTCCTTGCCGTCTTTGCCCGTGACGACTCGACCGGCAACGACAATGTCAAAGACAGCGAGTGCGACCTGGTCCGCGGTCGGGAAGGCAACCCAGTTGCCGTCGATCAGGACCATGCGAACGCCGGCGATCGGACCCGAGAACGGAAGACCCGATATCTGAGTCGACGCGCTGGCGGCGTTGATGGCGAGAGCGTCATAGAACTCGCCCGGTGCAATCGAGAGAACGGTGATGACGATCTGGACTTCGTTGCGAAGTCCGTTGACGAACGACGGACGCAATGGTCGGTCGATGAGACGACACACCAGGATTGCTTCGGTCGAGGGGCGTCCTTCACGGCGGAAGAACGAGCCGGGGATTTTGCCGGCGGCGTAGGAACGCTCTTCGACATCCACGGTCAGCGGGAAGAAGTCGAATCCTTCTCGGGGTTGCTTGCCGGCGCTGGTCGCGCTGAGCAGCATGGTCTCGTCATCGAGATATACGGCGACGGCACCCTGCGATTGTTGTGCAAGCCGTCCCGCCTCGAATCGGATGGTGCGCTTGCCGAACTTGCCGTTATCAATAACGGCTTCGGCGAACTTGATTTCAGGACCTTCCATTAGGTCTTTCTCCTCTTTATACATACGGCATCCACCCCGTGTGGGCGGGTGCGTTTCTTTCTGAGCGAATTGGGCAACACTTTCGGTGCGCGCGGATTTTCTCCAGCGGAGCGAATCCCGGCATCGTGCTGGCCACCAGTAGAAATTCACCGACTTTTATTCGGTAAACCACCACCGAGGACCAGCGTCTTGTCGCCGTGCTCTTTTAAAGGGTAACAGATGGAGGCGTATTCGCGCGGATGTAGACGAAACCCCCGCGTGGAGGCGGGGGCTTCGAACTTAGGGGGTCGCGTTTAGCGACGGATGCCGAGGCGCTCGATGAGCGCGCGGTAACGGTTGATGTCGACACCAGAGAGGTAGCCGAGAAGGCGCTTGCGGCGACCTACGAGAAGAAGAAGCCCACGACGCGAGTGGTGGTCGTGCTTGTGCTCTTTGAAGTGCTCGGTCAGGTCCTTGATGCGTCGAGTGAGCATCGCAATCTGAACCTCGGGTGAACCCGTGTCACCGTCGTGAGTTGCGTACTCTTTGATGATTTCGTTCTTGATTGCAAGATCGAGTGCCATGTGTTCAGTCCCTTCGGTTCGCTGCGCGGTGCCACATCCTTGTGATGTGACGCTCTCTATCCGCGGCCGTTACACGGCAACCTCACAACCTTATCAGGGTTCGGCGCTGCGACATAGTCGCGCCTAATCATTCCGCGGCGTTCGACAACCTCGCGGGCGACAACGCTGCATCGACGTCTTCGGCGGACATCAGTCCGGCGGCGACGACGAGTTCGCGAATCGGAGCGCCGGTCGCGAGTGCTTGCTTGGCGAGTTTCGCTGCTTCTTCGTACCCGAGGACCGGAATGAGGGCGGTGATGACACCGACACTGGTTGCGACCATCGCCGCAAGGCGGTCCCGATTCGCGGTGATGCCGTCAATACAGTTGACACGCAGGGTGTGGAACGCGTTCGTCATCCAGGCGAGTGACTGCAGGATGCTCGAGGCGATGACGGGTTCGAACGCGTTAAGTTGCAACTGTCCGGCTTCGACCGCGGCAGTGACGGTCGCGTCGGCGCCGATGACGGTGAAGGCGACTTGGTTGACGACCTCGGGGATCACGGGGTTTACCTTGCCCGG